>DVMY01000079.1 GCA_018714755.1 Candidatus Aphodousia faecigallinarum
GGCAACTCCCAAAAAGCGCGCTCGCAGGGTTGACGCCATTGAAATTCAAGCAGCACTGTCTCGTCATCAAACAGAGCAATAATCACTGAGGCACCCGGGTGGCGGATATATTCGCGGGTACGCATGAGGCCGCTCGCCGTTAACACCGTGTCGCGGTCAATGTGCAAAAAATTTCCATCAAAGACACGCTCCCGGCCCACCCGTTTCTCTTTGACGCGCTCGATCATCTCTTTAGTAATTGTCGGCATAACAGAAAACAGTCCAATTAGAAAAACTTTCAAAATTTTAGCCATACATAAAATCCGCTGCACGAAGCAAAAGATTTTCGTTTAGACTAAGGGCTGTGTTTTTGCTCGTTTTATTTCACCAAACAAATGGTTAACCTTAGAGACCGTGTTGACATTCTGATCCGGATTTTATTCGGCTTGGCAATCGCGCTCGGATGTTATTTTGTTATCAGACCTTTTTTAACAGCGATAACGATTGCCGCGATCGTCACCGTTGTCAGCTGGCCCCTGTTTTCACGCTTTAAAACCGGTCTTGGGAACCGTCCCACTCCGGCCGCCCTCCTCATGGTTTTACTGCTGGTGGTCTGCTTAATCATCCCGATGATGTTTTTGTCCGCGGCCGTGGCCCAACAGTTGCCTTCGGCCATCTCGGGCATTACCGCATATCTTCGCACCATCACGGCTCCCGACGGTTTGAAAGACATTCCCGTGATCGGTCCCTGGCTCTACAGTCAGGTCGCCATTGTTTTCCAACCGCAAGCACTCGCAGATTACATGGGCAAGATGATTGACCCGATCACGCGCGAGGTGTTTACTGTCGCCATTTCGCTGGGCAATGGTCTAGTGCAAATGGCCCTCGTTGCTTTTATCGCATTCTTCTTTTACCGAGACGGCGATACGCTTGCCAACCGGGGCAATGATTTTCTCGTAAAAGTCTCCGGTGAATTAAGCCATGAACTTTCACACATCCTTGTAAACACCACGCGCAGCGTCGTCTATGGAATTGTGGGCACCGCGGCCGGTCAAAGTCTCGCGGCCTGCATCGGCTTTATCATCGTCGGCGCTCCCGGCACGCTTTTGCTGTCGGTGGCCGTTTTCATCCTATCGGTTGTGCCAATCGGACCTCCGCTGGTTTGGGGACCGGTGGCCATTTGGCTTTACGCTCAAGGTGAAATCGGTTTGGCGCTTTTCATGCTCGCCTGGGGCACGCTTGTTGTCGCTAGCGTTGATAACTTCCTAAAGCCCCTCTTGATTGCGCGCGGCACGCCGCTTCCGCTCTCACTCGTGTTCCTGGGGGTTTTCGGCGGTGTGATCGCCTTCGGATTCTTGGGATTGATTTTGGGTCCGGTGCTGCTTGCCGTGGGTGTGGCAATGATTAAGACCTGGCTATCGCAAAAAGCGCGCAAACGCATTGCCAAGGATGTCTCCATCACTTTCGCCATGCCTAAATTTGATGACGAAGAAACACCATCTAAGGCGCCGGAAGTGAAAAAAACTATCACACCCAATGTGAAAAGAAACAGGCCGGCCCCTCGGCGCGATCATCCTAAACAATTTCCAAGCGGAAAATCCAAATAACATTTAAGCGCCTGAGGCTTAGCCCAGGCGTTTAAACATGGCGCGCTCGACACGCTCCAGAGACTGCGCCTGCTCCGCATACTCCATGGCCTCTCGGGGGTCAATTTGAGCGGGCACAATGTCGTCGCCTTTCAAATTCACGATTCCCCTATAGCCAACCCCTCTGGGCGTGAAGCCATAGTAAGTCGGATAGTGGCGGTCCTCATGCTGGTGACCATGAAAAAGGTATTTAACCTGAAGTTTCTTAGCCAATTGATCAATCGCTAAAAAACCTTTGCGATGGCAGCCTGGCGCCTCATGAGTGACCAGTACATCGGCCTTGTGTTCCAGAAGATTGTCGTATGTGGACGGGAAAATAGAGGTGCGATGCCGGCGGGGCAGGCCTCCCCTCCACATATTGCCGCGTCCTATTCGGCGAATAAACGATCCCGCTGACATGTAATTGGGCGCCTGAGGCGGCATCCAAATCTGTCCGCGAAAAACGCCGCCCAGCCCCGCGATGCGAATGCCATTGACAAGCGCCACACGACCGTGAAGATTGTGACCGGCCAATTCACTTCGCCACAATCGGTCATAGAAAAGATCATTGTCAGTATCGTGATTGCCCGGTATCCACCAAACATCCACAAAACTTAAAATATCGGCTAAAACTTCATGCAATGGCGCGGGCGGTTGCAAGTCCCCCAAAATCACCATGGCCTTGGGTCTGTGTTCCTTCGCCGCTTGCAGTATATGATCAAAAGAGCCGTGGGGATCTCCGCAAAAGAAAATTTCTTCTGCGACTTGATCGGGAGAAACTTTAGCCGCGACCGCTTTGGTATGCGATTCTCTCGGTTTATGACGATAGTGATAAGAACGATGAAATGTCACAGTCGCCCCTTGAATCACTTCTCATAATTTTTCAAACTGGCCTGTAAAGCTTCGCGAATCTGCGCCTTTAGACTTTCAGGCTCCACCACTTTGGCGGCCGGACCATAGCGCAAAATATCGCCGACCAATTCCGGACTGTTGCCAGAATATGGAATGGTTAGCTCATAAAGATCGTCTTTAAGCCAAAGCTCCATTTCATCCGGATGCCAGACAACTTGGCTCGCCATTTTCGAGGCTGCGCCCGCAAAACGAATGCGTGCCCACTGCAGGTCACCAGAGCGATACATGCCATAGAAGCGATCCAATTCCGCTTCCACTGTTTTCATCGGAACAACCTTCACCCTCATCTGCATGATGTCGGCATAACGAATATTTTCGATATTGAAGCTTCTGAGCGCACCTCTTTCATGACACCATGCGTCTAAATACCAGCGATCACGGTAATAGCACAAACGCATGGGGCTCACAACGCGGCGAGTTTCCTCTTTCTTGTTTTCAGAGTAGTACACGATGCGGACACGTTGGCGATGCACAAGGGCTTGACCGATGACCTCAAAGGTGTCGCTCACAATGGGTTTTCTTTTCGGCTCAATGATGTTGACTCGTTTTAAGAGTTCATCGGCGTTAGCCTGATCCTCAAACATGCTTGAGCGAATGCGCGAAGCCATCTGACGCAAGTCTTTGGTTAAATAACCCTTGCGGTTCTTTTCCAGTTCAGAAAAGTCGTTGAGTGTTTTAACCATGCAATGGAGTTCATCCGGTGTAAACCACATCGAACGGCGATCATAAAAATCGTCTCGCTTCGCTTCTGCGCGGTTTTTAGCAAAAAGGTAACCACCACGAATTCTCGAAAAAGTGATCGGCGCTTTGAGTTCTTCACGCATGTAGCGAATGTCGCGCTTCACAGTCGCGGGCGCGGCGCCGGTCGCGCGCTGCAATTCTTCAAAAGTCACCACGCCTTTTTCACTAATGAGGCGATCCATTTTCATTAACCGAACCTTGAAATCCATCGCTGTTCCCTTTTCAGAATACCAGTTCAGTATGGTATCGATTTTTGAGCCATTTCTCAACTGTTCGGACTCGGTTCAAGCCAAAAGTCATCATTTGACGGCAATCCGACATTGAACGAATCCGAGTCAATGGATTCGGAAGAAGAACCAATGCCTAAATCAACCCCCGTCTCGATACCGCTTTGCTCCCAATCCACAAAGTCATCGAGCATTGATTCGGACTCAATCTCCCAATTAAGCGACTCTTCGTCATAATCGTTTTGCAAACTCGGCTCCTCATAAAAGGTTCGCTCTAATTCTTCCTTAATAGAGCCGCCCAACTGAGTCAACTCCCGCCAAAACTCTTTAAGACCGCCGCTATACAAAGAAGAACCATCTTCAGGGAACGCTGCCAAAATATTTTTATAGTCTGCTATTGCACGATCTACCCGTCTATCCACTCCTCGGAATTGCTCTATAAATTCGTAAAAACGCTCGTAACGAGCAAATCGAGTGGGACTCATCATTAATTCTTCCGGATTTCGCTCCAAACAGGACTCGTAAATCATATCGTGAAGCGCGATCAGTAAATGAATTCCGAAAGCGCGAGCATCAGTCATTGAAAATAGCCCCAACTCCCAAGTAAGAGAACATTGAGAAACTACTCTGCGAATTACCTCATTGACCGCCTCTTCTGTATCGTCCTTGCCGCTTAATCGAGCCTGATATCGGGGATCTTCATCAAATAATTCAGTGATCGCCGCTTTTAGTTCCTGAGCAAAAATCCCATCACGGATTCGTCCAAAACGACAAGCGGCTTGTTCCAATTTTTCCTTAACCGACAAAGCGTTTTTGGTGTGAAAAACCCAACCATTGATATGCTGCAGAGCCATTTTGCGCATCTCACGGGTCAATTCCATGTCAACCAATGCCAAAAGCGTTCTGGAACCGACTTTTTGAAGCACCTCATCGTTGACCGCGCTCCAACTTCTTCCGTCAGGAGTGGGTAAATTAGGACAAACCGGATGAATGAGGACGCGGGAAGTGATCGGCGTGCTGTAATAACTTGCTTGAAGAAAAGAAGACGCGTGCATTTTCAAACCCCTAACCGGTCAGCCGTGGTTTGAAAAAGCTTTTGATCGAGAGTACTCGCCTGTTTATGATGACTGCCGTTAACTCATCAACGAATGCGCCTATATAGCGCCCACACCCAACGTTGTCTTACAAACCCGTGATAACCGTTTAAAACCAAAAATCAAATTTCGGCAGTGCCCAGAAGTGTACCGATATTGAAAAATGTTCCGCTATGACAAAAGTCAAAAAATAACGCCCAAAAAAACAAAAGGCCGGAAATAATTAACTCCGACCTTCTTTAAAAAAAACGAAAACGCCTAAACCGCTGCCTCGTCCGTCTCACCCGTGCGAATCCGGATGACTTGTTCAACATCAAAAACAAAAATCTTTCCATCGCCCACTTTGCCTGTGCGGGCCGCCTTTAAAATAGCCTCCACCGCCTGATCGACCAAATCCTCACTCATAACGGCTTCAATCTTCACTTTAGGCAGAAAATCGACCATGTATTCAGCCCCGCGGTAAAGTTCAGAGTGCCCTTTCTGGCGACCAAAACCCTTTACTTCCGTCACCGTGAGTCCCTGAACGCCAACGTCTGACAACGCCTCTCGAACATCGTCCAACTTAAAGGGTTTGATGATTGCGACAACCTGTTTCACGATATCTCCTTAATCTTTTCTCGCTATCCTAAAACACTAGAATTGTTTAGGCAAAAGCCCCTCATAGAATGAAGACGGCAAGCCTTTGACCGGGCAATTGGAAAGCTGCACGCCTTGTGGAGCCTGAGCATGTTTAAAGCGCGCGCCCATCACAAGTTTTGTCACCCGAACAGCTAATTCAGATCCGTGCTTTTTGCGCAATTTTTTCCCATCGCAGCGCCCCTCAAACAGATCCCTTAAAACACTATCGAGCGTTTCATAGAGTGGTAAAGAATCCTCGTCTTTTTGATTATCCCGGAGTTCTGCCGTGGGGGCCTTCTTCAAAATGTTGCCGGGAATCACTTTGCGGAGAAATCCCACATTGGCGCACATCCGATACAGGTCCGACTTATAAATATCCGAGATAGGCGCCAAGCCTCCCACCATGTCTCCGTAAAGCGTGCAATAACCGACCGCCAACTCACTTTTGTTGCCCGTATTCAAAACCAACGAGCGATCGGCGTTGCTGACCGCCATCAAAAGAAGTCCTCTGACACGCGCCTGGAGATTTTCTTGCATCAAACCTTTGTCAGCCCAATAGGGCACGTAGCGCTCAGCGGTTTCCCGCAAAAGATCCACCGCGGGCATAATCGGCAATTCCCGAAGTTTCAGCCCTAAGTTAGCAGCCAATGCGCGAGCATCCGCGAAACTTTCCTCACTTGTAAAACGAGAAGG
>DVMY01000080.1 GCA_018714755.1 Candidatus Aphodousia faecigallinarum
AATTGGACCGTGGAGAGGGTATTCCTTGGAAGGGCAACTATTCTTCATGGCTTGATCAAAAAGAAAAGCGTTTGGAAATTGAAAAGCGTCAGGAAGACGCCCGCATGAAAGCGATCAAGCACGAGCTTGAATGGGTTCGCCAAAACGCCAAGGGTCGTCAGGCCAAGAGTAAAGCCCGCTTGGCGCGTTTTGAAGAGATGTCGAGCTATGAATATCAGGCTCGAAATGAAACCAACGAAATTTTTATTCCTGTGGCCGAGCGTTTGGGCAATAACGTGATTGAGTTTAAGCACGTGAGCAAGGGCTTCGGTGATCGACTTTTAATTGATGATCTGAGCTTTAAGATTCCGCCGGGAGCGATTGTCGGTGTGATCGGTCCGAACGGCGCGGGTAAGTCCACGCTCTTTAAGATGATTTTGGGCAAAGAGCAGCCCGATAGCGGCGAAATTGAAATCGGTCAGACCGTGAAAATCAGCGCGGTTGACCAGATGCGTGATTCGTTGCCCAATGACAAAACAGCTTGGGAAGCGGTGAGCGATGGGCAGGATGTTTTGCAAGTCGGTAAATTTCAAATGCCCTCGAGAGCCTATCTGGGCCGATTTAATTTCAAAGGCGGCGATCAGCAAAAATTGGTGGGCGCGCTCTCAGGCGGTGAGCGAGGCCGTCTGCATTTGGCAAAGACGCTATTAGCCGGCGGCAACGTGTTGCTTCTTGACGAGCCGTCAAATGACTTGGATGTTGAAACGCTCCGAGCATTGGAAGATGCGCTCTTGGAATTTGCTGGCTGCGCGATGGTGACTTCTCACGACCGTTGGTTCCTGGACCGTATCGCCACGCACATCTTGGCTTTTGAAGGCGACTCCAAAGTAGTTTTCTTTGACGGAAACTACACCGAATATGAAGCCGATAAACGCAAACGTTTGGGCGAAGAAGCCGCAAGACCGCATCGCTTGCGCTTTAAACCTTTGAAGCACTAATCGGTTGGGTTTTGAGAAACGGCACTTATCTATTACAGCGGGTGCCGTTTTTCTCTTTAAAGCAAGGAGGCCATGTAATATGGCAAGAACCAAATACCATCCTGTTTTTTAATTTCTCCGTGATGCAAAACAACTGCGTCGCCGATGCGCTTGCCGAATTTTTCTTTGAAGCGCGTTAAAGAAAGAATACTGCCTGAGCGACCTGATTTAACTTCTAGAGGAATCACTTTTTTCTTTTGCCTGATGAGAAAGTCAATTTCCATAGAAATCTTTTTGTTTTTGAGATCTCTCTCAACATAAAAAAATGCCCGATGTCCATTTGCTCGCAAGCACTGAGCGACGGCATTTTCAATAACCATTCCTTCATTAACTTGGAGCCGATCAAGCAATATGGCTTTGTAGAGATCGTTTTCTAAATACGGTCTATCGTGAAAAGCGAGTGAGACCAATAGTCCGGTGTCCATTAAATAGCATTTGAAAGAAGGATCAATAATGCCAAGATTGAAAGCCGCGCTAGGGTCGTCCACGTTATTGGCAATATTGATTATCATTGCTTCGTCAAGCCATCTAATCGGTCCCTTGTAATCTCGAATTCTGGCATTGGGATCAACGTGACTCAAGATATAACGTTTGTCGTGCTTGGAGAGTTCGGATGGAATTCGGTCGAAGAAATTGCTGACATAGTTTGAATTTTCCTCCTGTTGGAATTCCATGTCGTTTTTGTACAGATTGATAATCTGTTGTTTGGCAAAGTCAGCTTGACCGAAGTCTTTTCCTTTTGAGAAAGCGGTAACGGCTTGAGGCATTCCACCGATCAAAATATATTCTCGAAAGGCCTTCATAAGGCCTTGGTGAAGAGCTCCGAGTGGTTTTTTAGATTGGTAATGTTCGCGAATGACCGGCATTACCATGTCGTAATTCATAGCCCAAGTGAATTCTTCAAAATCCATGGGTAAAACGTCTAATGCGTACTCTTCTGATGGAATGAGGATGTCTTTGCTCTTTTTAGTGATACCTGCCAATGAGCCGGTTTCAAGATAGTCGTACCTCCCATCTTCAAGCAATGTTTTAAGGGCTTGCCTAGCCGGAGGAAAGAGCTGGATTTCGTCAAAAATAATTAACGATTCCCTCTGATAGAGAGGAGTGTTATAGACGAATTGCAAAGTGGCGAACAAGGTGTCCAGATCTCTGAGGCTATTGATGAAGAGATCCTTAATTGTTTCGTCCACCTGATCAAAGCGAATAAGAATGTGAGAACGGTAAGCCTCCTTTCCCAATTTTTCTGCCAACGTCGTTTTGCCGACGCGTCGGGCTCCTTTTAAGAATAGGGCGTAGTTAGGCGCGTAATGTTGTTTCCATTGGAGCATTTCTTGGAAAATTTTCCGTTCAAACATGTGGGTTATCTCAAAAATCACAATTCCGATAGTATTTTATCCTATAAATTTCACAAATGCGCCGCTATAAATTGGTAGAATTTTCACAATTCCGACATATTAAATATATAGAGATTTCACAAATGCGCTAGATTTAGTCCCCAAACAGCCACTTCCAATACTTAGCGAAGGGAACACGCCAGGTACCGTCGAATGAGAAAAAACTTTCTTTTTCGGCCACGGTATAAACTTAGGATCAGAGAGTTAGAAAAATTCAGAAATGATGTCTAATTTTGCAAATGCAGCCATAAAAGTCAGACCTGCTCGGGTGGAGCTTGAGGACGGCAAAGCGTATTCACCTGAATTTGAAGATATTTATGCCACGCGAAGCGGAGCTTATGGTCAGGCATGCCACGTGTTTTTGTCCGAGGGAGAGATTCCTAACCGTTGGGCTGATAAGGAAAGCTTTACTATTTTGGAAAATGGTTTTGGGTTAGGTACCAACTTTTTAGCAACACTTAAAGCTTGGAGAAGCGATCCCCATCGTTGCAAACATTTAAATTATGTCTCTCTTGAGTGCTTCCCGGTGACTGAACAGGAAATTCAATCTCTATCGGCCCCGGAAGTGAGCACAGAAGCCAAAGAGCTTGCGAAACAGTGGCCGCCTTGCCTTCCCGGCTACCACACACTGTCTTTTGATGCGGAACGCGTGCGGCTCATCTTGGTTTTTGGCGACAGCATGGAACTATCTAAAAAATTGTCGCTCAGTTATGACGCTTTGTTTCTCGATGGTTTTAGTCCTGATAAAAACCAGCGTATGTGGGATGCTGAACTCTTGCGGGATTTATCGCGCTACGCCAAGGAAGGTGCAACGGTAACGACCTGGTGCACAAAAGGGGATGTGAGAAGGGCGCTCACAGACGCGGGTTTCGCAGTGGAAAAGAAAAAGGGCTTTGGCAGAAAGCGTGAACGGCTTTTTGCATTAATGACCGCTAAGCGCACAAAGCATGTTTTGCGACCCGTCAATGACGTCATTGTTATCGGAGCGGGCCTTGCCGGAGCCAATTTAGCGTACAGCCTCACGCTTCAGGGTAAAGATGTCCGAGTGGTGGATGAAGGGCCGGTGCCGGGCGCTGGAGCCAGCGCCTTGCCTTGGGGAATCTTGCATCCGCACTTTACTCGTGATGATAGTCCCCTATCCAAATTGTCACGGGAAGGTTTTTTCATGACGCGTTCTCGTTTGCGTCAATTGGAAGTTCAATCAGGTGAAAGTCTTTTTAATGAGTTGGGATGCCTTCAGATGGCGCATAAAGATGCAATCTATGAGGATTGGTTGAAAGCGGTTGAGGAAGGCAAACCTTTTGATATCCCTGAAAGTTATGGGCGCTTATTGAGTCGTGAAGAAGCGAGCCAGATAGCAGGACTCAAGCTAAATAGAGGGGGATGGTATTTCCCGATGGCGGGGATGGTTCGAGCGGGTGCCTTTTGCAGAGCATTGATTACCATGAGCCGCGTTCCCTATCGAGGCAACACCGCGGTCTGTTCAATAGACAAGAGGGGTGAAAAGTGGCAGCTCATCGGTGAATTCGGTGAGGTCATCGATGAGGCGGGCAACGTGGTCGTTTGCGCCGCAACAGGCAGCTCTCATCTATTAAAAGAACCTCATTTGGGCCTTGATCGGTTGCCAGGGCGCATCACGTTATTGCGTGACACGGATTTTGGGGATTTGAAGTGCCCTGTTAGCGGAGAAGGTTACGTCGTTCACATGGAGGATGGATATTGCTCAGTGGGAGCAACCTATGAATTGGCTAGAACCGGTCCCTGGACAGAGCAAAAAGCGCACTTAGCTAATCTTGAAAAATTAAATACTTTGTTGGTTGATCATTCGCCCGTGGTTGTGACCGGAGCTTATTGCGGAGTGCGAGCGTCCGGTCCCGGTCGAGTGCCTGTTGTGGGGGCGGCCGTTGATGAAAGCCGCTGGCTGTCAGTTTTCAACCGGTCAGAACATCAACCGCAAAATGCAAAGTTCTGGGAAAACGAAGGCTTGTGGGTGTTGAGCGGCTTGGGTTCAAGGGGGCTTTCAATGTCGGCGCTTTGCTCTGAGATATTGACTTCAATGATGACGGGGGCGCCGCTGCCTGCCGATTCCTCGCTCATAAAAACGCTGGCGCCTGAAAGATACCTCAGACGCCAGTGGAAAAATGGGAAAATCGCTTAGGCGTTTTTGCCGCAACAGTTTTTGTACTTTTTGCCGGAGCCGCAAGGACAGGGATCGTTGCGGCCCACCTTGGGAGTGGCGCGGCTAAACGGTTTGTTGGGCAGATTGAGTTTGGCGATTTCGATGACGCCTTGCATCATTTCAATCATGCCTTCCTCAAGGTTATTCACGGGATGTTCTTTTTCGATGGCCTCGCGAATTGCTAAATTCTGCGCGTAATCGGGGTCCTGATCATCCAACTGCAAGAATCGATGAATGCGGCACAACTGTGCTTCAACCGCTTCGGTGAGCGCCACGCGGTCGTTATATTGCGCAAGGGCGTTGTAAAAACCGGTCGCCCATGGCTCCAGCGCGGTGAGCGCCTCAGCGTTCGTCACGGGAGTGCCATCGTCTTCTTCAATTTTGAAAATGATCGGGTTGTAGAACTGACGCTGAGCCTGAAAGGCCTTAATTTCCCGCAATCGCTGGCGGATGAGACGCTTGATGATTTCCGGTTCATCCACTTCGCAGGCCGAGCCCTCTTCGTTGAAGATGTAGGGGTACCATTCGGATTCATCCTGCAGGGGCGGGTTTAAAAGGGCGATCGCCGACAGGTAGCCATCGAGCATGCTCACATCAAACGTGTCATCTCCGCAGCTGCTGGTGGCAAGCAGATCGTCAAGCTGGTTGATATCTTCGTCAGTTAAAGGGTGAAAGTGATCGGTCATACGGTTATTCAAATTAAAAAGCGCCGCTACTGATGGGCGGCGCCGTTAAAACGAGAAGACGCCAATGAGCTACTGAGCGTTATCCTCAGAGGTCTTTTCTGCCAACGTGTTGTCACACAAGGCGATTAAGGAATCGATTTGGCCCTTTGAGCGATTCATATCCTCCACGGCCTTATTCATTTCTTCGACAGCTTGGCGTTGAATCAGATTTTCATAGGCGATGCGAAGCGCGGCAAGCACGGCAACCGAGTCAGGAGAAAAGACCTTACCCGGTTGGTGAATTTCCTGCATTTTGCTTTGCACAAGCTCGGCGCAGGCGCGCAAATTCGCTTCCTCATCAGGAGCCACTGCGAGGCGGTATTCCCGTCCCATAATGGTTAAAGTTAAGGTTTTACGCGCGTTCATGGTTGTCAGCACCTAATTAAAAATTCATCGGTTGATCGTCAGAAACGGTCTGCTGAGCTTTTTCAATTGAACGGATCAAAGCATCGAGTCTTTCAATGGCTTCTTGTGTTTCAGCCTTGGTCAAACCGGCCTCGTTTTCTTTTTGCGTCAAGAGTGCTTGCAATTGTTCATTTTGGGCGCGCAGGTCATTGACTTCTTGAATGAGCGCACGAATGCGATCGGCTAAAAGTTCAAGCTTTTCTTGCATCTTGTTTTTGTCCTTAGGCTAAAGTGTTAAAGAGCGTTTTGCTCCACGTCTTCCTCGGCTTTTTGTGTCGGATCGACAACAGTCAGATTAGAATTATCCGCTTTGAATACATCCTTGTCGCCCAAAATCATTTGGTCGGCCTGAGTTTCATCGGGCATCGGAGTGAATTCGTAACGAACCAGTCGGCCATCGTCATCAAAATACACGGTCAAACGACGCATTTCAGGATCGCCGAAACGGGGGTTGACGTAGTAGAGATAATCCCAACGATTTTGATGGAACATGTCACGTAAAAGGGGAACACCAAGCAGGAATTGCACCTGAAGCTGCGTCATGCCCAGATGCAGCTGATCAACCATTTCTTTGGTGATGAGATTGCCCTGATGGGTGTCCGGCCGATATGGGTTGATAACAGATGTGAGTGCTTTGGTCGGTTGGAACCACTCGTTGAAGGCGTCCCACTTTGATTGCACTTGAGCGCAACCGCTCAACACAAGTGTGGCAGTTAAGGCGCTCGCCAGTAAACATTTCTCGTACATAAATGACACGTCGTTTCGGTGCGTTAGATTCTGATCTCTGAATGATAAACTAATGCGCGCTTTTGCGCCTAGCGTCAGGAGGATTTTTCGAAGAAAATCTTGCAACACGGTTGTTTAGCCTAAATGAAAAAGAATCCCGTCGCTGACAGTTCTTAGTTTGTCAAGTAACTGAATTTGCGTGTTATTATTAGCCGAACGAAAAAGTCGGATTATGCTTTCAGAGAAAAGCTCGAGAGGATCATCAATTGAAGTACGATCAGAGTGATTTAAAAAGTTTAGGTTTAAAAGCGACCGCGCCTCGCCTTCGCATTCTGTCTTTGTTTCAAAAGGCGGCTTTAACCGAAAAGCGACACCTCACAGCCGATGAGGTCTTCTCTCTTCTAAAAGATGAAGGCGAGGATGTGGGGCTTGCGACCGTTTACCGGGTCCTCACGCAGTTTGAAGTGGCCGGTCTTTTGCGCCGCCATCATTTCGACAGTGAAAGCGCTTCCTACGAATTGGGTGAACCTGAGCATCATGACCACTTGGTTTGTCTGCAGTGCGGCAAAATCGAAGAGTTTGTCGATGTGGACATTGAAAGAAAGCAGCAGGAGATCGCCTCTCGTTTTGGTTATACGTTGGATCACCATACGCTGTGTCTTTATGGCATTTGCAAAGAATGCCAAGAAAAAAACGCCGCGAAATAATACTTGCGGCGTTCAATCCGATAATGGCGCCCTAGCCTTCGTAGGCTCGGGCGTTTTCTATTAGCTCTTGGGCGTTGGCTCGGGCTTTGGCTGTCACGTCAGAGCCCGCGAGCATTCTGGCTAGCTCTTCAATTCGTTCCGAATCATTGAGTTGCTGTAAGCGGCTTACTGTCTTGCCGTCATCTTGAGACTTTTGCACGCGCAAGTGCGTTTTTCCATACGAGGCAACCTGGGGCAAGTGCGTCACGCACATGACTTGTCGTTCAAAGGAGAGTTTTTTCAAAAGCTTCCCGACCACGTCGGCCACCGCACCGCCGATACCGGCGTCCACTTCATCAAAAATAAGCGTATCAACCGGTGTTTCTTTTGAGGTGATGACTGAAATCGCCAAGCTGATGCGGGAAAGTTCGCCGCCTGAGGCGACTTTGGAGAGCGCTCTAGCGGCAACACCGGCGTGGCCCGCCACTAAAAATTCACATCGTTCAAGCCCTTGGGCTCCAGGCTCACAGTCTTCCAAAGAGGCCTCAAACCGTCCTCCGTTCATGGAAAGCATCTGCATGGCGTCGGTGACGGCGCTTGACAATTCCTTGGCGGCAGAGGCGCGTTTTTTAGACAAAGCTTTCGCCGCAGTGAGATAAGCCTGGCGGGTTTGTTTTTCTTCTTTTTCAAGCGCCTCCAGGTCTAAGCTATTTTGAAGCGCGTCGAGCTTACTTTTTGTCTCTTCAAACTTTTCAAAAAGCGTTTCAGGCAAGGTGTGAAATTTTCTTGCCGCGTTAAAGTAAAGCGACACGCGCGCGTCCACTTCTTCAAAACGGCTCTCATCCAAATCGGTTCGGTCGGCGTAACGCTCTAATTCACGCGTCGCGTCTTCCAGTATGGCTTGAGCTTCCGATAGTTGCGAGGCGATTTCACCTAATTTGTCATCGTATTCGCTCAGAGCTTGAAGCCTGTCGGTGGATCGACCGATTAACGACAGGGCGCTTTCGTCGCTATCGGAGAGGTCGTGACTTGCGGTTTCCAGTGCTTGCAAAATATCATGGGCGTTTCCCAATCGCTTGTGCTCTGTGTTTAATTGTTCCCATTCACCTTTTTGCGGATTGATTTGGGAAAGTTCCTCATGCACCCAAGAAAGGCGCTCAGCCTCATCGGCTAATTTTTTCGCATCATCTTTCGCTTTTTGAAGATGAAGCGAGGCTTCTTGCCAACGCTCATAAGCGCTTTTAACCGCGAGCAAATCGGAGCGATAGCCGCCATAGGCGTCCAATAGCGCCAATTGTCCGGCGGGCTTAAGCAGCGACTGCTGAGCATTTTGTCCATGAATGTCAAGCAGTTTGGCGGCAACCTCTTTCACTTGCGAGGCCGTGACCGCAATTCCATTGATCCATGAACGAGAGCGGCCGTTGGCATCAATGACGCGTCGGATAATGGCCGTTTTTTCCAAAAGATCATCGTTGTCCGTTAAGGCGGCGTCCCGAAGCAACTCCAAAACATCATTATTGACGTCAAAAATGGCGGTGATGTCGGTTTGTTTAGCCCCTTCTCGTATGACGCCCGTGTCGGCGCGGGCGCCCAGAACCATTTGCAAGGCGTCGATCAGAATAGATTTGCCGGCGCCGGTTTCGCCCGTCAGAACCGTCAGTCCCGAAGACAAATCCAAAGACAATTCCTTAACGATGACAAAGTCTTTGAGCGAGAGGTGCGTAAGCATAGGAAGACTCTAGTCCTTTATGGGAAGCGAGGCATTATCCGAAGGCATTAAATTCCAATAGAGCTTTCGGCGCAGGGTGTCGTAATGGTTGTGTCCGATCGGATGCAAGATAGTGAAGCTTTCTGGCAACGTTCTCACGCGCAAAATATCGCCTCTTTGCATGGCGAAAAAGTCCTGCATATCGCAATATGCGGACGCTTCACGCGCCTCGATGAGACTGATGTCAACGGTGCTTGATCCTGGCAGCACAATGGGACGGTTGGTGAGCGCGTGCGGGGCCACAGGCACCAAAACCATAGCGTTGAGCGCCGGGTGCAGAATGGGGCCGCCCGCGGCCATCGCGTAAGCGGTCGAGCCGGTCGCCGAGGACACAATGACGCCGTCGGCGCGTTGCGTGGCCATGGGGTGGCCATCGACCCAAACGTTAAATTCCACCATGGAGCCGGCTCGGCCGTGGGTGATGCCCGCGTCATTGACGGCCGTGGCGTTAAAGACCATTTGCCCGTGTCGGTAAACCCGAACCTGCAGCATGGAGCGAGTGTCCACCTCGTAGTTGCCTCGCAAAAGGGGAGGCAAGCCGGTAGCCATTTCCTCAAGGGAGAAATCCGTGATGAAGCCTAAGCGGCCGGCGTTGATCGCGATAATGGGTAGCTTAAAGCGAGCCATGCGCCGGGCGATGCCAAGCGTGGTCCCGTCGCCGCCCAACATGATGATAACATCGGCTCGATTGCCCAATTCATCAAGGCTCACGCCCTTGGCGCCGGGCAAATGCTCCGCCGTGCTTTCTTCGAGCAAATAGTCGATTTTTTCAGCTTTTAAAATGGCTAAAAGTTTTTTGAGCGCCTCACCCATCGGCTCGGATCGCTTGGCAAAAACCGCCGCGGTTTTAAATGCGTTCACTATCGCGTCCCTTTTGACCAAACTGACCGAAAAACGTGTGATGCTTTTCGATCAGAGACTAAGATTGAGAGCCATTATTCTTCGGCTTCGGTTTCAGCGCCGATAGCCACGCTATGGAAGCCCCCGTCAACGTGAACGACTTCACCAGTGACGGCGCTTGCCAAATCAGACAACAAGAATGCGGCCACATTGCCGACTTCTTCTGTCGTCACGGTGCGGCGAAGCGGAGCGTTGGCTTCCATGTGGTGAAGCATCTTGGAAAAGCCTTGAATGCCGGAAGCGGCCAACGTCTTGATGGGGCCTGCGGAAATAGCGTTGGCGCGAATGCCTTTGGGACCCACCGAGCTTGCGATGTAACGAGTGCTGGCTTCGAGCGCGGCCTTGCAAAGACCCATGGTGTTGTAATTCGGCACCACGCGTTCACCACCCAAATAGGTGAGGGTTAAAAGCGAACCGGCGCGCCCCTGCATCAGGGGTAATGCGGCGCGTGCAATCGCGGGGAATGAGTAAGCGGAAATGTCCATCGTGATTTTAAAGGCGTCACGGGTGCAGCCTTCGAGAAAATCGCCCGCGATGGCTTCTCTCGGGGCAAAACCGATGGAGTGAACGACGCCGTCCAAGGCTCCCCAGCGTTCCTTGATTTGGGCAAAGGCATTGTTAATTTGCTCATCGCTTGAAACATCCATTTGCACCACGAAGTTGCTACCAAAATCAGCGGCAAATCCCGCCACGCGATCCTTAAAGCGTTCGTTGGCGTAAGAAAACGCCAATTCAGCGCCCTCACGGTGGCAGCATTTAGCGATGCCATAAGCGATGGAGCGGTTTGAAACAATGCCGGTAATTAAAATCTTCTTGCCTTGAAGGAAACCCATTAAAGCCTCTCTAGTGAATAATCAATAACGGATTGATTGTAGCGAAAGACAATCAAAGTTTGAAGCGTCGCTTTGTGCGGGCCAAAAAGCTCCAAAGCGCTCATCAGTGCGGAATAACCAAGCGTTGTCCCGGTTTCAGATTTTTGGTTTGGAGTCGGTTTTCGTCCATGATGGCGCTCACGCTTGTGCGGTGTCGCTGAGCGATGGTGTAGAGCGTGTCGCCGCGCTTGACCCGATAGGCGGTTTTTCTTAAGCCTGAGCGCTGCACTTCACGAATGGTGAGTCGTAAGCGCTGCCCCACCTTAATCATGTTGCCTTTGATTTTGTTTTGTTTTCGGATGTCGGCCACCTTGACCCCGAAACGCGCGGCGATGGTCGATAAAGTGTCGCCGTTTCGAACTCGATACGTGATGCGGCGAGTGGTCGGAAGCGGCACCAATCGCATGGCTGAATCGGCTTCAGCTACTTGAATGTCTTTTTTCGCGTGCAAGTCCTTCACAAGGATGGTGCTGCCGACTTGAACTCTGCGGTTTTTGGGAATCTTATTGGCGGCGCCGACTTCGTCTTCTGTCATACCGTATCGTTTGGCGATGGCTTTTAATGTCTCGCCTTTTTTCACAGTATGCGTGGCCCAGTTTGATAGCGGTTTTCCGGTGGCCTGCCAGTTGATCAAGTTAGAGACAAACGTGTCGGCTTTAGCCGCCGGAATCAAAATGGAGCCTTGATGGGCGGCGACGATCACCGGACGGTTAAAACTCGGATTGAGAAGCCTAAACTCCTGAATATCTGTCTCGGCAAGCTGCGCGGCGGTTTCCAGATCCAAGTCTCGATTTTTGTTAACCCGCACAAAATAGGGTTCATTGGCAATCGCGGGAAGCTTGAGCCCATAGCGATCGGGCTCTTCGATTAACTTCTTAATGGCAAGAAGTTTGGGCACATACCGGGCGGTTTCCGTGGGCAGCGGCAAACTCATGTAATCGGTTGCCTTGCCTTTGGCCTTATTGGCGGCTATCGCACGCCGGATGCTCCCTTCGCCCCAATTGTAAGCGGCGAGCGCTAAATGCCAGTCTTCAAATTGATTGTGAAGGTATTGCAGGTAGTCAAGCGCGGCGCGCGTGCTTTCGATGACATCCAGACGGTCGTCTCGCCAACTTGATTGCCGCAAGTCGAAAATGTCCCCCGTTGAGGGCAAAAATTGCCAAAGGCCCGCGGCCTTTGAGCGCGAGAGCGCTTCGGGCTGAAACGCGCTTTCCACAAAAGGCAAAAGCGCGAGTTCCGTGGGCATGCCTCTTTTTTGAGTCTCAGAGACAATAAAGTAAAGGTACATTCGCGCGCGAAACGCCATTTGTTCGGTATAGGGGAGCGCTTTTGTATAGCGGGTCAACTCACGATCAACGACGGAATCGGGGAGGTCCGCGAGACCAAAACCGCGTCGAATGCTCACCCAAATGGTGTCATCGGGATTGACGCGTGTGCGCTGTGCTTCGCGCAACTCCACCGATCGGACGAATTCATCGTTTTCGATGGTGATGTCGCCCAACAGATCCACGAAGTCAGACGCACCGACGCTCAGACTGCAACCCAGTCCGGCCAACGCGGCTGCCAAATACTTTAAAGCGTTCAAAGATACCCTCTTATTGCTCTTCTGTCGCCTCAGGGTTTTGCCCTGAAACAATCGCACGCAAGCCGTCAGCGTCCGTGATGTGGACGTGTTTTTGATTGACGGCAATAAGTTTGTCGTGCGAGAAACGAGATAAAACGCGGCTCACGGTTTCGAGCTTTAATCCGAGGTAAGAACCGATTTCGGCGCGAGTCATGCGAAGCACAAACTCGGTGCGAGAGTAGCCGCGAGATTCAAAGCGTTGAGAGAGGTTTAAAAGGAAAGCCGCGAGACGTTCTTCAGCGTGCATGGAGCCCAACAGAAGCATCAAGCCATGCTGACGGACGATTTCGCGGGAAAGTACTTTTTGAAAGTGTAAGTTATAGTCGGGAATTTCACTGCAGGCGGCGAGAATGCGCTCATAGGGGATGACACAAACTTCGGTGTCCTCCAGCGCGATCACATCGCAGGAGTGAACTTCATTGGCAATACCGTCCAAACCGATCAATTCGCCTGACATGTGGAAATTCGTGACCTGTTCACGGCCGTCGCTGCTCATCACGGAGCTTTTCAAAAAGCCCAGGCGGATGGCGTAAATAGCTTCAAAACGATCACCGGCCCGAAATAACGGTTCGCCGCGATGAATGCGTTTTCTTGATGCGATCAGGTCTTCCAAACGGTCGATGTCTCGTAAGGATAAGCCTAGCGGAACACAATGCTCACGAAGATTGCAGTGCGAGCAACTTACCCTCAGGGAGGGGACAGCAGAGAGATTCGGTGACAAAGTCGACATGAATTGCCAAAATTAAAAATATGTTTTAAACAATTTAGTATAGTGTGACAGCTGATCGGACTCCGCTTTCAGTTTGCGGTAATAATTTCCGTGCAGAATGTAATCACTACTACTGTTGTCGTTTTACTTTTGACTTGTATCAAAATTATTCTGTGAAATGATAACAGAACTTTAACTTAAATCAAATGGTGGTTTTTTAGGAATAACCCATGTTCACAGATCCGAATTTAACCGGCGTGGAATTGCCCTCTATTGAGTTATTGCAAAAGTTTGATGTTCCCGCTCCGCGCTACACGTCGTACCCGACGGCCGATCGATTTAATAAAAACTTCACGGCGGCTGACTATGAAGAGGCGCTCAAGACGCGTGAACCGGGTAAACCGTTGAGTTTGTACGTTCATATTCCTTTCTGCAATGACATCTGTTTTTATTGCGGCTGCAATAAACAGGTGACGCGCGATCACTCAAAAAGTGCCGAGTACTTGGACGTGCTCGATCAAGAAATCGCTTTGGTGAAAGAAAAAGTGACCGGCGAGAGCGCGGTGAGCCAACTGCATTTTGGCGGTGGCTCGCCCACCTTCTTAAATAATGAAGAAATTGAACGGGTGATGGATTTGATCACCAGTCGCTTTCCGCTTGAGAAGGGAGGCGAATTCTCCATCGAAGTGGATCCCCGCACCTGCCCGCCCGATAAAGTGCAGACGCTTGCCAAGGTGGGGTTAAACCGCATGAGCTGCGGCGTGCAGGACTTCAATCCCGATGTGCAAAAGGCGGTCAATCGCATCCAGCCCTTTGAAATGACAAAAGAGACGATGCAGGCCGCGCGTGAAGCGGGTTTTCACTCAATCAACATGGACCTGATTTACGGCTTGCCTAAGCAAACCAGAAAGAGTTTTGAGAAAACGCTCGATCAAGTGTTGGAACTCTCGCCCGATCGCATCGCGCTTTATCACTATGCGCATTTGCCGCAACACTTCCCGCCGCAGCGCCGGATTTTGGATGCGGATTTGCCGGGGACGGTCGAAAAAGTTCATATCATGATGGATGCCATCACGCGGCTCACGCAAAACGGGTATCGCTATATCGGCATGGATCACTTTGCTAAAGTGACAGACGAGTTGGCGATCGCGCAGCAGCAAGGCAAACTGCAGCGCAATTTCCAAGGCTACTCCACGCGCCCCGATTGCGACATGATTGCCTTGGGTGTTTCAGCTATCAGCAATGTCCATCACTGCTATGCCTGCAACCCCAGAGAGTTGCCCGCCTATTATGAAGCGATTCGCGCGGGAAGCTTGGCAACCAACAGAGGCTACAAGTTAAGTGCCGAAGATCAGCTGCGTCACGCGGTCATCATGACGATCATGTGCCAATTCAAAATTGTTAAAGCGGATATTGAGGCGCGCTTCGGCATCAATTTTGATGAAACCTTTGCCTATGAACTGCGTAAGCTGCAAAACTACCAAAAGGTGGGTTTTGTGGAAATCGGATCCGATGAAATCGTGGTGAGTCCCAAGGGCAAGATTTTTGTGCGGGCGGTGGCTATGCAGTTTGACCGCTATTTGCGTGAATCCGATCGCGCGGGTGGTTACTCTAAGATCGCTTAATCTAAACAAGAGCTTAAGGGAAAAATGGCGGCGTCTTTTGATCAGGGCACCGCCATTTTAGTTAACAGGCTAATGAGGCAGTTTTTCAAAGGCTTGCCTGAGATCTTCAATGAGATCATCGGGATTTTCCAAACCCACGGCGACTCTCACCATGCGCTCAAAAGGCATGGGCGTTTGGTTTCGTGTGCCGTAGCTTTGAATGAGCAGACTTTCAAAACCGCCCCAGGAGTAGCCTCGGCCGAAAATTTTCAAGGCGTCAATCATGGGAGCCAATTGATTGGCGTACTTTTCTTTAAAGACAACACCGAATAGCGAGGTCGCGCCCTTAAAGTCTCGTTTCCAAATCGGGTAGGATGGATCGGTGGGAAGGGCGGGCCACAACACTCGCTCAACTTCTTCCCGAGTTAGGAGCCAGTCAACAATCTTTTTTGCGCTTTCGGCGGCGGCCTTTACTCGCACCCCCATGGAGTGCAGACCGCGGTAGGCAAGGTAGATGTCATCGCAACTTGTGGTCTGACCGGTTTGCACAATGGTGCGGTATGCCTTGGGCCATGTTTTTTCGTTACAGATCACGACACCCATGGTGAGATCGGAGTGCCCGCCAATATATTTAGTGGCGGCGTGAATGACCACATCGATGCCGACTTCAAGCGGCTTGAAAAATAGGGGCGTGGCCCAGGTGTTGTCAATGACGCTTACGACATTGTGTTTCTGACAAGCTTTGGCGATCGCGGGCACATCAGGCATTTCAAATGTGTGTGAACCCGGTGTCTCAAGCATTAAAAGCGTTGTATTGGGTTTAAAGTAAGAGACGATGTTTTCGCCGACTGAAGGCGGGAAAAATTCCACATCGACCCCCATGCGGCGCAGGATTTCTTCCGCGAACTCACGCGTGGGGCCATAGATGGTGTCGATAAAGAGCGCATGATCGCCTGCTTTAAAAAAAGCCAAAAGAGGAATTGTGCAGGCCGCCAATCCCGACGGGAATGCCCAAGCGCCTTTGGCCTTGGGGCCTTCGAGCGCGCAAAGGGCTTTATAGAACGCGTGATGCGTGGGTGAGCCGTAAGTGCCGTAAGGGATTTTATCTTCAACCATGTCGCGCTCATGCATTGCGCGATCCATCATGTCTTGGGCGGATTTATGTAAAACCGTTGAAGCGCGAATGACCGGAGGATTGACGAAATCATAGTCGTCAGAAATGTGTCGTCCGGCGTGAACCAATAGTGTTTCTTCTTGCATAGGGGAATCCCTCTTAATCCGATGATCATTGACCTAATCCATGATAGGAGAAAAGCGGTCAGAAGAAAAGCAGAGAAGACAATCTCAATAAAAGCATTTTTGCTCTGAAAAAAATGAGCTTTAAATAAACTTTTTTGTTCAGTGCTGTCTAAATCGAAAATGTGCATAGGATAATTCTTGTGAGGTCATTTCAATAAACACAGGGCTTCCCAGAGATAGCCTTAAAAGTAAGCCCTCCCAATCATTTTCAATCAAAATTAAGCGCCATTTGTTGCTGTGTTTTGGGTGGAGATTGTTTATGAACTCGAAAATCCGGACGATTAATCCAGACATCCAATTTTTTGTACGTCAAAAGATTTAACCTCACAAACTTCAGCAATCTGGAAAAACTCCAGCGATACCGTGCAATACGCCGTAATATCTCGATTAACAAGGTGGCCACGGCTGCTGTCCATATCTGAGTCATCACCGCATTTTCTGACGTTCCGATAAAACTTTTGATCTTTAGATTCTGTTTGAGTTTCTTGAAAAATAATTCGATTTGCCAACGTTTACGATACAAATCAGCTATCTGTTGAGCTGTTAAATCAAAATCATTACTTAAAAATTCAAACCAACGATCATTATCTGAGTCGTACCATTGCACCAGTCTGAAACGAGTATCTCCACAGACGGCTTTTGCCTGTTCTAGTGTGAAACGAAAACCATAATCCCCATATGTGTCTGTTTCTTCAATGACGTCGTCTTTTAATCGAGTCGTCTTGGCATTTTCTTTGATTCGTGTAAC
>DVMY01000081.1 GCA_018714755.1 Candidatus Aphodousia faecigallinarum
CATTATTCTCACCGCAAGAGATGGACTTGACGATAGACTCGACGGGCTTGACGCCGGCGCGGATGACTATTTGGTCAAGCCCTTTCACATGAGTGAGCTTTTAGCGCGAATCCGCGCCGTTCTAAGACGAAAAAATCAGACCACCGAAAATACGCTCTCCAACGGCATCGTAAGTCTTGACATCACTGAAAAGACTGCGCTTTTAGCCGATCATTCAACGCCCATCGTTTTATCAAGGCGCGAATACGCGCTCTTGGCGGCGCTGCTTGCGCGCCCGGGAAGCATTCTTTCCAGAAGAAAAATCGAAGACCGAATCTATGAACCCGGCGAAGAACCGGAAAGCAACGCAGTTGAATATTTGATTCATTCGCTTAGGAAAAAATTGGGGGCGAATGTTATCAAGAACGTCAGAGGTCTTGGCTGGATGGTTGAAAAGGGTTCTTCGCAATGAGTATAAAAAGCAATACTCACTATGGATTTGTTAAAAGACTTTTAGGTTGGAGCGCGGCCGCAGCGCTCGTTATGACCATGGCTGCCGCCGTCGCTCTTTTTACGGCAGCCTATCACGAAGCCTGTGATGAACAAGACGATCTTTTGGAAGAGGTCTCCGGTGTTTTAGCTCGACTCGATGTCTCCACACGGCACCCCAGCGCCCTTTGGATGGATGATGATGACTTTGACGATTGGTTTATGCTTGATGATCAATCACCGAAATCAATCGCTTCGGCCGGTTCCACCATTCTTGTTCGCACACTGCACGGAGGCGGGAAAACCATTCGAGCCGTTTTCGATCAAGATCTCTTTGATGGGGCTCAGACACTATCGATTTCCGGCACTGAATACCGCCTATACCTGAGAACGCTCTCCGAAGGAAAACACATCGCTGTAGCTCAGCGAATGAAGGAAATTGAAAAAATCGCCCGACAAGCCGCTCTTGCCGCCACGCTTCCGCTAATCGGACTATCGATTACTTTATTTATCATTCTTGCCGCTCTGTTGTGGTATTCAATGAAACCCATCCATGCGCTGACCGGTCAACTCAACCGTAGAGCACCTGAGGATCTGACACCCATTGACCCTTCCGGTTTGCCGACGGAACTATTACCCATGGTGAGCGCCTTTAACGGCGTGCTCTCCCGCATCGATGAACTCAGACAACGAGAATCCCGTTTTGTGGCTGATGCCGCCCATGAATTGCGCTCCCCGCTGGCAGCTCTTTCGCTTCAAGCCGAGCGGCTTGAAAAGTCAGCGCTAAATGATGAAGCCAAAAAACAAGTAACAGACCTAAGAGTGAGCATTGATCGAGCCACACGGCTTGTCTCTCAACTCTTATCGCTAAAACGCGCCCAGTTAAACCAAAACAAAGAAGATCGAAAAGAGGCTCTGTTGTCTCAAACCTTGACCGCCGTCATTGAACAAATTTGGGCAGAGGCTGAAAAGAAAAATACTGAGATTGAAGTTTTGAGGTTTGACGAATTGGATCCCGATGGCAACGCAACAGTCTCCGTGGTTGAAGACGATCTCTTTAGCATCCTTAGAAATTTAATGGAAAATGCCATTAAGTACTGCCCTGAAGGTTCCAAGGTTACAGTCGAACTTTTATCCCTATCCCCATTCAAACTGAATGTTTATGACAATGGCTACGGTATCCCCATAGAGGATCGTGATCGCGTTTTTGATCCGTTTTACCGAGTCTTAGGAACCGGTGTAACTGGCACAGGACTTGGTATGGCGATTGTCAAAACGCTTGCTGAAAAAAATGGTTTAACGATTAAACTGGATAAAGCCGATCCTCAAAACAGTGATCGTCCCGGTCTTTTAATCACAATTGGAAAAGTTGAATAACAGGCGGTGTTTAACAAAGTCACTTGCTTTAAGTATTTGAACCATTCATCGCAAGGCAGCGGAGGATATGACATCCTCCGCCTCTCATCATATTATGATGGCCATGCGGACACGATTAACCACAGAATCAACACAAATCCATACACCAGTTTATGTACAATGAATTGCACATTGATGTTGAATTTAATTTCAACTCGTGGCATCATGTCGGCATGAGATGAGTTCTTTGACTGTTTCATCTCACACCTCCTACGGCCCACAAGTGTTGCAGCACTCGGGCCGTAAGTTTTTCCGGTTTTGTTATCAACCGTTGGAACTCATTCCCAACGATGATTGACCGATACCGGGAAACGGTCAATCCCTCGCCCAAGCGCCTCCCCCGCTCAGGCGGACGCAAGATTCTATCCTATTTTCCACCTAAATTTTCTCCAAATGCGGCAATCATATCCGCTCAAACATGAGGTTGTTCTCTACGCTGTCGGGTATTTTCAGACTTGTTATAAACAGCTCAAACCTCGAGCAAAGAAAAACGGCATGCCATTCACGTCAATTACGTAGTAAGCAAAGCAATTGCTAAGGAAGTGGTTAAACAGAAAGTGAAAGTGTACGGGCCGGAAGATGAATGTCTATGACGATGTAGAAGATTGTAATCGCCTCTTTTATCCGTTTTACCGTGTTTTGGGGACCGATGTGACCGGCACAGGACTGGGGATGGTGATTAACAAAACATTTGCTAAAAAATGGTTTAGCGATTAAACGCAATAAAGCTGATCCTCAATTATGAAGAAAATACCCCGTTAGTAAATTACCTACCAAACGGGGTACAGTTCCGTGCATCAAACTTTTTTGTAATTTCAAGCTTAGTCAGTCGCTTGAACCCACTCGATAATTTTTAGATATCTTAATTAGTTGATTTAAATCGATATTTTGAATTAAGAAAAATTTAATACCTCTAAAAATACCTCGAATCAATTTTTATGCTTGATTTGTGCACGCTAGACAGCTAAAAGTTTGGATCATTTTACTGATAATGCTTCAAAATAGCTGTCAGCTCGTTTGAGTAATTCTTCACCTCTAACCGCCAATCTCCCAAGTCTGCTTCTGTCACGGCGGCAGGTTGCCAGATCTGTCTTGGCGTGACTGAAGTCGTTGAGTTGGCGCAGCCGTTGAGCATTGTCAGAGTGAAGGCGCTCAAGAGAAGCACTAAGCTCCGAAATACGCTTTTCATAATCTTTTTTCACCTCGTTTTGTGCGATTTTGACAGCGTCGGCCTGCCTGGCCTCTGCTTCTGCGAAACCATGATCGAACCCTTCGTCGTAGCAGATGTGGGCAGCGATAGCTGCGACAAAGAGCCCGATCATGAAACCAATACCACCGATTTTTAAACTTTCTTTCATGATTAGACAATGTTGGGAAGTTGAGCTTTGAGCGACTCCAAGAGAAAAAGATCGTGCTCTTTTTTACGTCGTCTCGTAAGACCTGCGACACGCTTGCCGTTTGCAAGATCAAAGTCGAGAAACTCTTCAGCTGCGCCGTCTCGGTCTCCAGAGTTCAGCTTTCGAAGCAATTTTGACTTCGTCAAAGCACCTACACCAACGTTAAAAGCAAGCGAGACAAGAGAGACGAACTCCCCTTCGCTCACGGGTACATTGACGTAGTGAGCAAGAAGCGCCTGTGTCTCTCTGATGTCATCAATCAACCAGTCTTCGGCTTGTCTTTTAGTACACGTGTCACCTTCACTAACGCCTTTCGTGTGACCATAGCCTATCGTCAAAACACCAGATGGGCACTTATATGCTGATAAGCGGCAGCCTTCAAAGGACGAAATAAAACCCGCTGCAAGAGCGGGTTCATAATTTCCGAGATTTCTTAGTTTCACGCTTGGCCTCCATTGCCAGATGTTTATCGACCTGTCGGTCGAGGTAAAGATTGACTCCGTCAAGAATGTGCTTAAACACTGGTGGAACAACATGTCCAAGCCCTGCCTTTTCAAGATTTTCAATGATTGAACCGAATTCGCCCGCTATGTAAGCGACGATGATGATTGACTGAACAAAGTCAACGTGAATCAGATCATGTAGAGCGACATCTAAGCCGTGCGCCAGGGCGACCATCACGAAAATGATGATCTTTCTGATCGTACCGTAAAACAGTTCACGGCTTTTCCACTGCTTATTGCGTACAGCAGAGAGAATCCCAGTGACATAGTCCAGAACAACGAAGCTTGCAAGCCAGACAATTAAAGGTCCAACATCCCCAAAAGCGAAAGAGAACATCGCACCAACCGTCCCGCCTAAAGTCATCATTACTCTGTCCGCTGAATGCGGCAAAAAGTTTGAAATTGCGTTTATCACAACGCCTCCGAGCAGTTACAAAAAGCAATGGCCTACGGCGACGCCGATTGCAAAAGTACAAATGGCAGCAAAAGCCCAAAACGCGCGTGTCTTGCGGCGCGTGTCTGTGTCCATTGTTTCCTTTTCCTCTTCGAGCTTTTCATAGAGCTCGTCTGCGATCTGCTTGCCTTTAGAGCCGAAGTCCTTTAATGCAGATTTGAGTTCTTCTTTTGTCATTTTGATTTCTCCTTATTTGATGGGATTAAAGTAAAGCCAATACTGCGCCGGCTCATCGTAGAGCTTCTCTTCGCTCCAGATTTTCCAGCCGAAGCCAATGCGCACGCATTTATGAATCCCGAAAATTTCGTAGTGCATCACGTAGTACCATTGCCATGCAATGAGTTCGCCTTCACGACACGCAAACCACTTGCACTTGCCCGAAATGCCCGAGTTATCTCCAATGTCCGGGTTGCCTTCGTACACGATCTCATCGCTATCGGGATTAACTTTGATTCCGCAGACCCGCATATCAAAGCCGTAAGCAGCGTTTCTCCAGAGCCAACACACGCGACGCTTATATTTGCTCCATGCGTCGGTCCCTGGATGCCTTTCCCAAGATCCTCTGTCACCATCAAGCGTGTCAAACGGCGTCTGGAACCACCAGAGCCATTCCGGTAAGTAGCCATCATCTTCTGCAAAAAACGGCAATACCGGGCACAAGAGCCGTGCAAACACGGCCATGAACGTTGACACCGGCGCAAGCAAAAAACACTTGATCACTAGCCAAGTCATGCTTTTTCTGCCTCGATTTTCGCGATCAATGCTTCCTGAGAAGCACGCAGTGCATTCACTTCTTCACGGGCCTGCGCTCGTGTTTGAAGAACTTCGGCGTATTCATCTGTCGTTGCAACACCTTCAGCAATCTTCACGGCGACATAGTCAGTGGATCGGAGGTAGGCAAGCGCCTTCTGTTCGTCTGCTTTTGCCTTTTCGAGATCCTTCTCGTCTTGTGTCTTTTCAGGAATTTCTTCGACACCCCACCACAAACCTTCATCTTCACTGCCACGAATAACTCTGAAGTGTTCTGGATCCCCTTTCACTAAGGACTGAACCAATTGACGCAACTCTTGATTGTGCGGCGTCTGACTCTTGTGAGAGACCTGAACACCAAGGAAATCTTTTGCCGTTTTCGGCTTTTCGATGTAATCCCAACTTTGTGATTCTTCATTCCATTTGGCAAATTTTTCCTGAAGCAAGGACATGTCAGGCGATTTTTGAGTCGCATTCTCCGGCATCAAAACATCGTTTCCAATCTTTTGCGCCTTGCCTTCACAAGCAAAGAATTTTTCATCATCAAAATAAAAAATAGGAATCAGCATGATCACCTCTAGCAAAGAAATTACGGCCTTAA
>DVMY01000082.1 GCA_018714755.1 Candidatus Aphodousia faecigallinarum
TAAAGACGCGCGCCAAGCACATAAATCCGAACATTTTGTTGTGCAAAATTCTCTACGATTGCGGAAACCTCATTACTAATGCCGCTTTCTTGCAATATAAGCGCTTCCGGCATTACCGCATGCTCATTCATGGTGATCAGCAAGTGAGCCCCTTCGGCTAACGTCGCTCCTTCTTTTTTAATAAAACGAGTGTTTTCCGCGAGTTTTTTCCAACGCTTGAATTTAGCGTTTGTTTCACTTTGAATGAGTTGATAATCCATGAACAAAATCCTTAACCGGAGCGAATGTCATTCGGTGAATCGGTGTGGGTCCGAAATCTTTTAGGGCTTGCAAATGAACGGCTGTTCCATAGCCTACATTGTGTTCGAATCCGTACTGCGGATAGCGTTGAGCCATTTTCACCATGAACGCATCACGAGTTGTTTTCGCGATAATAGAGGCCGCGGAAATTTCAGCCACCGAATCATCGCCTTTGACAATCGCTTCTGACAGCCACTTCCAACGAGGCAACTGATTGCCATCGACACGAATGAAGTCAGGTTCAACCGCGAGTTTTTCAACCGCTCGCTTCATCGCGCGAAGAGTGGCCTGAAGAATGTTGATTCGATCAATCACGTCGGGTCCCACCTCTGCCACCGCCCAGGCAAGTGCTTTGCGCTTAATTTCATCGGCCAATTCATCCCGACGATGCGCCGAGAGTTTTTTACTGTCACGTAACCCTTCAATGGGCTCGTCCGGATTGAGAATAACCGCCGCGGCCACGACCGGCCCCGCCAAGCAGCCTCGTCCTACCTCATCGACGCCCGCGATGTGGGTGAATTGATTCAGAGTAAACAAATCAAGACAGTCAACAGACATGTTTTAGGATCCGCAGACACTCACTATGGCATCGGCTGCCAAACGAGGCGTGTCTCTTAACAGGGAGTCATGCATGCTCGCGAACCGATCCATCAAATACGAATCATTGCGTCTTTCGTATTCATGCCACAAGGCATACGCTAAGGTTTCAGCTCGACAGTAGTACTGCAAAATTTCCGGCACCAAGCGCTCACCCGCTAAAATATTCGGCAAACTCACAAAATCAATGATGCCTTTTTTCTGCATCAAAATGCCTGTCAATCCCGGCATGGCATACCCAACCACCATCGGTCGTTTAAATAGGGCAGCTTCCAGCGTCGCCGTGCCTGATGCAACCAAAACGGCGTCACTCGCCTGCATCACCGTGTGGCTGTCTGAACGAATAATTCGGCTCGCGGCCTGCGCTTTCGGGAAATTTTTCAGTACCGAGAGAATCTGTGTTTCTCGAGCGGCGTCGGCCGCAGGAATCAGAAAAATACTTCTTGAGTCAAATTGCAGAACCTTTTCGCAAGCGCCGAAAAAGTGAGGTCCGCACCAGGCCACTTCCGCTTGGCGCGATCCCGGCAATACAGCAAACACCGGACCTGTCGGATCAATGCCCAGTTTTTCCCTGGCGGCATCTTTGTCGGGATTCATTGGAATCTCACGGGCTAAAGGATGCCCAATATAAGTGGAATCGATTTTAGCCTCATCCATCAATTGTTTTTCAAACGGAAAGATCAAAAGCATGTGATCAACCGCTCGCTTGATTTGATGGATTCTCTCGGGGCGCCAAGCCCAAATGGAAGGACAGACAAAGTGAATGGTTTTAATGCCTTCTCGGCGCAAATGCTCTTCAATAGAAAGGTTAAAGTCCGGAGCGTCCACACCAATAAACGCGCGAGGCGCCAGCTGAGTGACTCGCTTTTTCATCTCACGTCGGAGAGCAAGAAGCGAAGGAAGCTTTTTGAGCACTTCCACATAGCCGCGCACAGACAGAGCGCTGCTGTGATGCCACGGTTGAAGTCCCGCGGCAATCATGCGATCGCCCCCTATTCCCACCATTTTTTCCGAAGGGTAAACCTCGGAAATTTTCGGCAGAACCAAGGAGGCGATGAAGTCACCGGAAGTCTCTCCGGCAAGCCAAACGATGTCGCGGGCCATTGGCTATCAGGCCTTCGGGCGAATAATGCCGCGCTCGCTCGTGGCGATAAAGTCACGCATCAACTGCAACTCACGAGCCACTTGCGGATTATTGGAAATAAGCACATCCAAAACCTGAATAGCTTCGGCGATACGCAACCCGTCGCGGTAAATGGTCTTATAGGCGGCCTTGAATGCATTCAACGCCTTAAGATCGTAGCCGGCGCGGCGCAGACCCACCACATTTAAACCATGGGGTTCAGCGGGATTGCCATTGCAAATGACAAAGGGCGGCACATCCATCACCAAAATGGAGCCCCCGCCAACCATGGCGCCTTCACCGATACGGCAGAACTGATGCACGCCGGCTTGTCCGCCGATGATGGCTCGGTTTGCAACAATGCTGTGACCGGCCAAACCCACATTATTAGCCAAAATAGTGTCATCACCGACGATGCAGTCGTGAGCCACGTGCACATTGGCCATGAAAAGATTGCGGTTGCCGACAACCGTGATGCCATGATCCTGAACCGTGCCGGTGGCAATGGTGACATGCTCACGAATAACATTGTCGTCACCGATTACCAAACGGGTGTCTTCACCTTTGTATTTTTTGTCCTGGGGTTCACAACCGATACTTGCGTTCGGGAAAATACGATTGCGTTCACCGATTTCTGTATTGCCAACAATATTGACATGAGAAATCAGCTCGGTTCCCGCTCCGATTTTCACTTTCGGTCCGATTACGCAAAAAGGCCCAACGATCACGTCATCGGCCAATTGAGCGGAAGGATCGACTAAAGAAAAATGATGAATTTTTGCCATGATGGCTCGCCTATATTCGGTTAATCGATACCCGAACAAATCACTTTGTCCGGCCTTGGCTATCTAAGCAAATTACTAGTCCATTTTGCGGCGAGCGCACATCATTGTGGCCACGCACGCGACCTGGTCATCAACCATGGCCGTCGCCTCAAACTTGCCAATACCGGCGCGATCCTTGATGAAGTGGCAATGAATCTTAAGTTGATCACCGGGCTGCACCACTTTCTTGAAGCGAGCGTTATCAATACCGGCAAAGAAATACAACGAACCGTCATTGCGTTGTTCTTCAGTCAAACGAGCCAAAGCAAGCACGGCGCAAGCCTGAGCCATTGATTCGATAATAAGCACGCCGGGCATCACGGGACATTCCGGGAAATGACCTTGAAATTGAGGTTCATTGGCCGTGATGTTCTTAATCACAACAGCTGTGGTCAAATCATCAGAAACGCTCTCCACCCGGTCAATCAACAAAAACGGATAACGGTGCGGGAGATACTTCATGATATCTTGAATGTTGTATTTCATTTTTATTTTTCCTCTTTCGATTCCAATTTTGCCAAAGCGGCTTCCAACGCACGCAAGCGCTTACGCATCTCCGGCAAATGTTTAATCATGACAGCAGAGCGTTCAAACTCTCGATTGGGCATGGCGGGGAAAAAGCCCATCATGAGTTTGACGTCATCAGGATAAGAAATAACGGTCGTGGCCGGTCCGATGGTGGCGCCACTTGGAATTTTGATGTGACCGTTGATGTTGGCCGCGCCCCCCACAGTGACATGATCGCCTAATGTGGTGGAACCAGCCATGCTGGCAGCACCCGCCATCACGCAATGTTCACCTAAACGGCAGTTATGCGCAATCTGAATTAAGTTATCCACTTTACTGCCTTTGCCGATGACCGTGTCATCCAATGCGCCGCGGTCAACGGCGGTGTTGGCGCCGATTTCCACGTCATCTTCGATGCGCACACCGCCGATCTGAGGGATCTTCACCCACTCGCCCTCAAACGGAGCGAAACCGAACCCGTCGCCCCCGATCACACAACCCGACTGCAAAACACAGCGCGCACCAATGGTGCAATGATGATCAACCGTCACATTGGGATGAAGTCTTGTGTCGTCACCAATCACAGAACCCACTCCCACAACGCTATTGGCACCGATCCATGCTCGGGCTCCCACCACCGCGTGATCTTCAATGACGGCTCCCGCATCCACGCGAGCGCTCGGATCAACATGAGCGGTAACAGCGACAGAGGCGTGAGGATGAATGCCGCTTGCAAACTGACTTTCAAGTTTTTCCACCACTTGAAGAGCGAAAGCAAACCACGCATAGGGATTGGGCGTAATCACCATAGCCCGAGGAGTTTCATCGCCATAAATGGCTTCTTTGTCTTCCTTTCTGAGCACCACCACGCCGGCCTGACAATCTTTGACCTCATCAAGATATTTTGGATTGGCTAAAAAAGCGACCTCATCGGGCTTGGCGTGGCTCAATGCTCCGATGCTTCTAACCGCAACCCCCTCGTAAGGTCCCACCAGTTCTTGTGACAAACGGTCGCCGCATTGCCGACGAACCGCTTCAACCAATACAGCGATCGGATAAGCCGTTCTCTTCGTCATAACTTATTTCCCCAATGCTTTAATCACTTGATCGGTAATGTCCACATTTGGGCCGACATACACCGCTTCTTGCAGTATCACATCGTACTTCCCCTTGCGGGCAATATCTCGAATGATGTCGTTGCTGCGCATCAAAATGCTTTGCAACTCCTCATTTCTTCTACGATTTAAATCTTCACGCAATTCACGTTCACGTCTTTGAAGTGTGCGTTCGCGGTCCGCCAACTTACGTTCCTCTGCGAGGCGCTCGCTTTTACTCATTTTTTCCATGCGCTTTTGATATTTTTCCACATCGGCTTTGAGCGCTTTAGCGGAAACGGAAAGCGATTTTTCACGATTGGCAAACTCTTTTTGAAGTTTCTCTTGAGCCGATTGTGCTGCCGCGCTTTCACGCAAAATTCGGTCAGCATTAACCACCCCGATTTTCGTGTCAGCAACAGCAGCCTGAGTGAACATTGCCATCGATAAAACTGAGGCAAGCACCAATTTTTTCAGCATATTTTCATATACTCCATGTACGTTCAAGGGAAAGGCGGCCATTAACCCCTTTCCCCCGAATCTCTCGGATTGTTTTGCGCAACGTTTAAACGCTTAGAAGCCCGTACCGATTTGGAACTGGAAGCGTTCGATTTCGTCGCCATCCTTGTCGTTTAGCGGCGCCGCGATACTGAACTTCAACGGCCCTAAGGGCGAAATCCAGGCCACACCGACACCGACAGAGTAACGCAGGTCAGACAAGGAGATGCTCATCTTTTCATCCACGCGACCATTCGGACCATAGGAGTCACCCCAGACCCAACCGCCATCGAGGAAGGTGAACCAACGCAACGTGCGGTCCGCACCCGGCAAAGGCATCAACATTTCAACAGAGAAGTTAAGCGAGGCGTTACCACCGGCGCTATCGCCTTCTCCACCTTGAGAGTTGTCCTTCGGACCCAAGCTTGAATTTTCAAAGCCTCGAACGCTGCCGATACCGCCTGCGTAGAAGTTCTTAAAGAACGGGTATTCTTTTCCGCCCCAGCTATCACCGTAGCCCACCTCGCCGTTGAATGCAAGCGTGAGATCACGAGTAAGGGGCCAATAATGTTGCAGCTGGTAACTGGCTCGATAGTAGCGAAGATCCAAAACTGGAAGCGTCACTTCAGCTGACAAACGCTGATAGGTACCGCGAGTCGGCGCCAATGCGTTATCACGGCTATCGCGCGACCAACCGAGAGTGGCCGCCACGGCATGTGGCGAATCACCGAAGTCTTCAACGTACTGACTGTAACGCGCAGGTGCCTGATGACCGGCTTCCACCAGCGTGTTTTCCCACTTGGCACCCAAGAACACACGGTCATATTCGGTAAACGGAATACCCCAGCTCACAGCCGCGCCGCGGGTCTCGTATTCAAGGTCTTCGGCCAAGTCAAGCTCTTCCATATCAACTCGGCGATCATACAAGTCGATGGAACGAGAGATGCCCTCAGGCGTGACGTACGGCTCAACCAATGACAACGCATAGGTGCGGGAACTGTCCGAAGTGTTCACTTCAGCGCTAAAGGATTTACCGGTACCGAAAATGTTGTTTTGAGCAAAGCCCGCCGAGAGAATCACACCGTCACTCGTTGAAAAGCCTGCGCCCAAATTAACGCTGCCGGTCGGACGTTCTTTGACGACCACTTCCAAATCAACCTGATCGCGCGTGCCCGGAACCGGTTTCGGATCAACCGTTACCGAATCAAAGAAACCTAAACGGTCAATACGATCACGAGAAAGTTTGACTTGATCGCTGTTAAACCAAGCCGCTTCGTACTGACGCACTTCACGGCGAATAACTTCGTCTTGCGTCTTGGTGTTGCCGGAAATATTCACATGGCGGACATAGGCGCGGCGACCCGGGTCAATCGTATAGACCACCTTGGCTTCGTTATCTCCGGTTACCACAGGCGTGGGCTGAGCCGAAGCGAAAGCGTAACCCAAACTGGAAAGTTTGTTAGTAATCGCGGTCGAACCCGTATTGATGACTTCAGCGTTATATATTGAACCGGGTTCAACTTGGATAAGTTTTTCCAAATCGGCCTGCAAACCCAACATGTCACCGGTCAATTCCACACCGGTGATGTGATACTGCTCACCTTCAGTGAGATTGATCGTGATGAAAATATCCTGTTTATTAGGCGCAATGGATACCTGAACACTATCGACCTTGAAGTCAAGGTAACCATTATTCATGTAGTACGAACGAATGGATTCAATATCCGCGGCGAGTTTCTCGCGCGAATATAAGTTGCTCTTCGTGTACCAGCTCATCCAGCCGGAAACAGTCAATTGCATTTGCTCTTGAAGCGTGTCATCATCCATCACGCGGTTACCCACGAAACGGATTGATTCGATACTGGCCGCCTCGCCTTCATCAACCACAATGGAGACACGAACACGGTTGCGGTCAAGAGGGGTCACCGTTGTTTTGACATCCACACCGTAGTAGCCTCTGGCGAGGTATTGACGGCGCAATTCCTGGTCGGCCCGGTCAAGCGTGGCATGGTCAAAGATTCGACCTTCTGCCATCCCCACGTCGCGCAGGCTCTGTTCAATCGCCGACTTATCGAAAGCACGAATGCCTTGCGTGCTGATCGAAGCCACTGCGGGACGCTCCTGAACCTGAACAATGAGAACATCGCCGTCCCGTTCCAGTCGAACGTCTCTAAAAAGACCTGAACCATACAAGGCATGAATAGCGGTGTTGCCCTTGGCACCCGTGAATTCATCGCCCACTTGGAAAGGCAAATGTGACAAAACCGTGCCCGGTTCGGTACGCGCTATGCCTTCGATTCGAATGTCCTTAATAACGAAGTCGGAAGCCGCGGCAAAAGCGACTCCAGCCACTGACATGAGCGCCGTTACGACAGAGGCGCGCAAAAGGGAAGATTTCAAATGCATTTTATCTAACGATTTGATCGGATGGCCTATTGTATCAGCCTTATAAAGTCATTGGAAAGGGCTAAAGCACCCAATGCCAAAACAATTAACAGTCCCACTTTCTGACCGGCCACGATCACCTTCTCGGGCAATGGCCGACCGGAAACAATTTCTACCAAATAATACAGGAGGTGACCGCCATCTAACAACGGTATCGGCAGTAAATTCAATAACCCCAAACTGACCGATATCATGGCTAAAAAGGATAAATAAACCCTCCAACCCATTTGAGCGGTTTTGCCTGCATAGTCGGCGATCGTCACCGGACCGGTTAAATTCTTGGTGCTGGCCTCTCCGGTCAACATTTGCGCGACCGCTTTATAGGTCGTCTTGGTGATGGAAACGGTGCGATCCCACCCTGAAACAAGCCCATCAATGGGTCCCTTGGACAACCAAATCAGATCCGGTTTAATGCCGACGTTAACACCGATCACCGCTCGCTCAACTTGCGCCCCTTTGCCATCATCGACCATCCGTAACTGGGGTCGCACGGTCACCTCACGGACTTGTCCGTCCTGATTCTGAAGTGTCAAATGAATCGGTTTTTCCCCTTTTTGGCGAATGTAGTTGACCAACTCTTGAACAGATAAACCGTAACGGGCATCCGCGCTTAAAACAACATCACCCTCGCGGATACCGGCCGACGCCGCAGGAGAATTCTCTTGTATGTTGAATAAAACCGGATCTCCAAAGCGAATATTAAGTCCTAATTGTTTGAAAGGACTCTCACTTTCTTCATCAATTTTCAAATTTTTAAGATCAAAAACAACTGTGAATCGTGTGCCGTTGCGATCTAATTGCATGGGCACCGCTTCATCACCGACATGCTCCAATATGGCCCAATTGAGGTCTTCGATTCCTTCAATTTCATTGTTGCCAAACGTCACTACACGGTCCAAACGCTCAATGTCAAGTTGAGCGGCTTGCGAATAAGCCACTGGCGTGTCCATGACCGGGCGAATTTCAGGCTGACCGCTCCAAGCCATGATGGCATAAAAAAGAATGGCAAGGAGAATATTGGCGATAGGGCCGGCAGCCACAATGGCAAACCGTTTGTACACAGACTGGCGATTAAAAGCTCGGTGCGCTTCTGAGGGATCTACCACACACCCCTCTTGTCGTTCGTCGAGCATGGACACGTAGCCGCCCAAAGGTAAAGCGGAAATGCACCATTCGGTTTTATCCCGTCCTAAACGCTTGCTAAAAAGCTTCGGACCAAAGCCAAAACTGAAAGTGAGAACCTTCACACCGCAAAGCTTGGCAACCAGAAAATGCCCTAGCTCGTGAAAAGTAATCAGGATACCCAGGGCAACAATAAAAGCCACTACTGCCGTTACCATTGAGCGATGACCTCTCGGGTTTTAACTCGAGCCAAATGATCAACGGCGATCACCTCCTGCAAGGATTGGGGCGCATCAATTACTGATGAGTCCATCATCGTTCGACAGGCTCGCGCGATATCCAAAAACTTAATTTTTCTATCCAAGAAAGCTTCGACCGCAATTTCATTGGCGGCATTAAGAACAATGCTTGCCGCGCCTCCCATCCGAAGTGCTTCGTACGCGTACCCCAACTGCGGAAAACGCTTGATGTCCGGCGCTTCAAAGGTGACACTGCCCAAAGCGGCAAAATTAACACGTTTGGCGTAACCATCCAAACGATTGGGCCAGCCGAGCGAATAAGCAATGGGGGTTTTCATATCCGGCGATCCCATCTGAGCCAAAATACAGCCGTCGGCATATTCAACCATCGAATGAATCAGACTTTGCGGATGGATCACCACATCGATTCAATCAGGCGGGAATCCAAAAAGCCAGGAAGCTTCGATAACTTCCAACCCCTTATTCATCAGCGTTGCGCTATCGACGCTGATTTTTCTGCCCATCTGCCACGTCGGATGGGCGACTGCGTCTTCCGGAGTCACATCACTTAAATCAAAACGGTTTCTGAAGGGGCCGCCCGAAGCGGTCAAAATAATTCTCGCCTGACTGCGATCGTGATCATTGGATGAGGCCAAGCACTGAAAAATCGCATTATGTTCACTATCAACCGGCAAGAGCTCCGCGCCGTGCTCTTTGATGCTTTGCATCAAAAGCGCTCCGCCGCAAACCACACTTTCCTTGTTGGCAAGTAACAGCCTTTTACCGGCACGAGCTGCAGAGAAAGTCGGCGCAAGCCCTGCGGCGCCGACAATGGCCAATACAGCCACATCGACTTCAGGCAAGGCAGCCAGTTTCACCAAATCGTCTTCGCCTGCCCAAACTTCGATATCCGACAATCCCCTCTCGGAAAGACCAGAGGCGAGGTCAGCCTTTTTAGAGCAATCGGCGATCAGGGCAATCTGGGGATGATGCTTTTCGCACAATGCGACTAAATCCCGCACTCGGCTGTTAGCGGTTAGCGCAAAGACCCGATAGCGATCCGGATAGTGCGACAAAACGTCAAGGGTCGATCCTCCGATCGACCCGGTCGCACCGAAAATGGCAATGTTTTGCATAATGGTTGCGTGTAAAGAAATTAACCTAATGTGCCCGAGGCAATTAACACAGAGAGTAAAAAGCCCGCAGGCAAAGTGGGCATCATGGCATCAAGACGATCATAAAAACCGCCATGACCCGGAAGTAAATTGCTTGAATCTTTAATGCCGGCCTGACGCTTAAGAGCGCTTTCAAAAAGATCGCCGACGATTGACAAAGACACCAAAACAAAAGCTACGACAAGCCAAACGATTGTACCCATGCTCTGAACCAAAACACCGGGGATCGTCTTAATTTCAGGGAAGAACCAAGCGAAAATCAGCCCCAAAATCATCACGCTTAACATGCCGCCCGCCACTCCTTCCCAACTCTTTTTCGGGCTGATGGCAGGAGACATGCGGTGCTTGCCGAACGCCATGCCGGTAAAGTAAGCCATTATGTCGGCGACCCAGACGATCGCCAGCAAGGATATGACCATCGAAATGCCAAATGAGGCGTACATTGCGACAAATCCCAACCAAGCCGCGGGAGGAAAAAAGACTCCGGTAACCCCCACGACAATTCTATTGACCGGAAGACCCGTCGTTCGAGCGAAGAACACACGAATGGAAATGCCCACCCACAACAAAGTGATCACCGCCAGATACATGACAAATAGGCCGGAGAGGTTGGCATAAAGCATCTGAAATTCGCGCGACGCTTCATGGATCATCTGTAAATCGAGGTAGGCCAAGTAGGTCATTGCTGTCACCGTGCCGCCGACAATAGCCGCCACAACAGCCGAAGCCGCCGAACTTAAGCCCGAGAGTTTGAGCCATTCCCACTGAGCGAGAATAAAGGCTATGGCCATGACGCCGGCGAAGGCAACCGGTCCCAACCAATAGGCTCCGATTAAAATCAGCAGTAAAACAATTGCCGTGATCACACGTTGCTTAAGCATCTTTACTCTCCATGGCCGAGGGCCTGAACTTGTTCTCCGGTCATTCCAAAGCGGCGCTGACGTCCGGCATACCAATTAAGTGCTTCTTCGAGATCGGCTTGACCGAAATCAGGCCATAAAGTGGGAGAGGCAAACAGTTCCGCGTAGGCTGCCTGCCACAATATAAAATTACTGATACGCTGCTCGCCGCCGGTCCGTATCATCAAATCCACGGCGGGGGCCCAATCAAAAGCGAGATTGGCATCGACCAACTCTTCGGTAATCCTTTCCGGGTGAAGCGCCACCGAAGGATCACGCAGCAAAATATTACGAAACGCCTGAACAATATCCCAGCGTCCACCGTAGTTAGCGCAAACCGTCAGAACCATCGCATCGCAATGCGCGGTAATCGCTTCGCTTTGACGGATACTTTCTCGAATCTCTTCGGAAAAGGCGCTCAAGTCTCCGGCAACCCGAAGACGCACGCCATGCTCAAGCATCGCTTGAGCTTCTTTTTTTAATGCGGTTGCGAAAAGCCGCATCAAAGCGTTCACTTCTTCGGCGGGCCGTTTCCAATTCTCACTGCTAAACGCGAAAAGGGTTAAATAACGAATCCCTTTTTTTGCAGCGGCTTCAATGACGCGGCGCACACTTTGCACCCCGCGGCGATGACCTTCAGCACGAGGCATGAGACGGCGCTGAGCCCAACGCCCATTACCATCCATAATAATGGCGACGTGGCACGGAGCCCCGCCGCCGGATTGATTGGTGTGTTTCATTGCGGCGGTCAAAAATTAAACCGTCATCACTTCTTTTTCTTTTTCAGCCACGCACTTATCAATTGCCACCACAAAATTGTCCGTCAACTTTTGGATTTCCTTCTCAGCGCGGGACTCATCATCCTCGGAAATTTCCTTGGCCTTGGTAAGCTTTTTGATTTGTTCGTTGGCGTCACGACGCAGATTGCGCACAGCAACCTTGGCTTCTTCACCTAAATGACGAACCACCTTGGTGAGTTCGCGACGACGTTCTTCGGTAAGAGGAGGAAGCGGAACGCGGATCAACATGCCGGAGGTAGCGGGGTTCAGCCCCAAATCAGACGAGCGAATGGCCTTTTCAACAGGGGCGACCATGGACTTTTCCCAGGGTTGAACCGTCAAGGTGCGAGCGTCAGCCACACCCACCTGCGCGACCTGGTTGATCGGGGTCATCGTACCGTAGTAATCGACCATAACGTGGTCGAGCAAACCGGTGGATGCGCGACCGGTACGGATCTTGATGAAATCTTCACGCAAGGTTTCCACCGTACGGTTCATCTTGTATTCGGTTTGTTTTTGAATTTCACTGATTGACATAAAAAATTACTCCGTTGACGAGTCTCGTCATTGGTTAAGGGTTGTAAACCAAGGTGCCTTCATTTTCACCGCGGCAAACACGGGCAATAGAACCCTTCTTGCGGATGTTAAAGACCTTGATCGGCAGATTTTGTTCACGACACAAGGCAAAAGCTGTCGCATCCATCACCTTCAAATCGCGTTTGATCACTTCGTCAAATGTAATCGTTTCATAGAAAGTGGCGTTCGGATCTTTCTTCGGGTCGGCCGAATAAATACCATCAACCATCGTTGCTTTCAAAACGATATCCGCACCGATTTCAGCTCCACGCAACGCGGCGGTCGTATCGGTTGTAAAGTACGGATTGCCGGTGCCGGCCGCAAAAATGACGATACGCCCCTTCTCAAGGTGACGGAGGGCTTTGCCGCGAATATACGATTCAGCGATGCGCTCGATATTCAAAGCGCTCTGCACTCGGGCTTCTACGCCGTTTTTACGTAAAGCATCCTGAAGCGCCAAAGCGTTCATAAGTGTTGCCAGCATGCCCATGTGGTCGCCTTGCGTGCGTTCCATACCGGTTGAACCCAAAGCCACACCGCGGAAAATATTACCGCCGCCCACAACGATGCCGATTTGCACCCCCATGTCATAGGCTTCCTTGATATCTTCAACCGTTGATTGAATCGTTTCACGATTAATACCGAAAGCATCCGGTCCCATGAGGGATTCGCCGGAAAGCTTTAAAAGCACACGCTTATATTTAACAGGCGTTTGTTCCGTCATTTATAGAACTCCTGAAAATTAATATCGGGGCATAAGCGCACGACAAAGCGCGCTTGCAACCGCGAGTCACAGGCGCATCGTTACCTACGCGTTAGTGCCATTGTAATGAAAAGCCGAACGCTTGGCTTGTCTAAATGCAACAAAAGGAGTTTTAAGGTCAAAAAAAGACTCCCGTTTAAACCTTCGAGAGGTACCAGGAGTCTTTTAATAAATCAGAAGGCTAAATGATTAGGCCTTTTGAGCAGCGGCCATTTGTTCGGCCACTTCAGCAGCAAAGTCGCTTTGCTTCTTTTCAATGCCTTCGCCAACCACGTAGAGCACGAAGGAGGCAATGGAAGCGCCGTTTTGCTTGAGCAATTCGGCAATGCTCATCTTATCGTTCTTAACGAACGGTTGAGACAGAAGCGTGACTTCCTTCAAGTACTTCTGAACCGTGCCTTCAGCGATGCGTTCGAGCATGGCTTCGGGTTTGCCGGCTTCACGAGCCTTTTCAATGGCAACGCGACGTTCCGTGGCGAGCAATTCCGGATCAACACCGTTGGCGTCCAAGGCCTTCGGCTTCAAAGCGGCGATATGCATGGCGATATCGTGACCGACTTCGTCATTGCCGCCAACCATGTCAACGATGACACCGATCTTGGAGCCACCGTGAACGTATTGATGAAGCTTGCCTTGAGCTTCGATACGCTTGAATCGACGGAAGGTCATGTTTTCACCAATCTTGCCGACCAAACCGGTGCGGATGGATTCCATGGTTTGACCATTGACTTCCAAAGCGCTCAAAGCGGCGATGTCAGCCGGATTCTTTTCTGCGACCAAACGAGCGGCGTCAGCGGCCATTTGTTGGAACTCGGGGTTCTTGGCAACGAAGTCCGTTTCGGAGTTCACTTCAAAGATAGAGCCAAGCTTGCCGTCTTCAGTGATGTAGATGCTCACCACACCTTCAGCGGCGATACGGGCAGCAGCCTTGCTAGCCTTGTTGCCAAGCTTGACGCGAAGAATTTCTTCGGCGCGAGCCATGTCACCATCGGCTTCGGTCAAGGCCTTCTTGCATTCCATCATCGGAGCGTCGGTCTTGACGCGCAATTCTTTAACCATAGCGGCAGTAATAACGGCCATGTATTTCTCCAGTAAGAGTTTGGTTTATGAATTTCTAAAAAGGGCGAGGCTTTTCAAATAAATCCCCGCCCCGAAAAAGAACTGATTATTGAAGTAAATTAGACTTCTTCAGCGACTTCAACAAATTCTTCTTCACCGGCGACTTCCTTCAAGCCTTCTTCGCTTTCTTGGCGACCGGCCAAAATGGCGTCAGCCATTCCGGAAGCGTAGATGGAAACGGCCTTGGCCGAGTCATCGTTGCCAGGGATAACATAGTCGATGCCGAGCGGGCTGCCGTTCGTATCCACAACACCGATCACGGGGATGCCCAACTTGTTGGCTTCTTGAACAGCAATCTTGTGGTAACCAACGTCAACGATGAACAAAGCGTCAGGCAACGTCGTCATATCCTTGATACCACCGATGGAGCGGTTCAACTTTTCAACTTCGCGCGTGAAGTCCAGGGCTTCCTTCTTGGTCATCTTTTCCAAGCCGCCATTGGCCACGGTTTCTTCCATGTCCTTCAAACGCTTGATCGTGAGCTTTACGGTCTTGAAATTGGTGAGCGTGCCGCCCAACCAGCGTTGATCAACATAGCAGCAACCGGCACGTTGAGCTTCAGCCACGATCGTTTCACGACCGCCGCGCTTGGTGTCAACGAAAAGGATCTTGCCGCCCTTGGCAGACAATTCGCGAGCAAACTTGAGGGCTTCTTCGAACTTCACAACCGTCTTTTCGAGGTTGATGATGTGAATCTTGTTGCGGGCACCGAAAATGTATTGACCCATCTTCGGATTCCAGAAGCGAGTTTGGTGACCAAAGTGGCAACCGGCTTCGAGCATTTCGCGCATGCTAACCATGATAATTTTTTCCTTCTAAGGTTTAAATCTGACAACGCGCCGCTATTTTGCGAGTCGATCCTTTCAACATAGGAAAGAATTACGACATTTAGGCAAAACAACCGTTAGATGACGCGCTGCGCTATTAGAGCTTTCCAAAAACAAAAAAGCCGAGCCAGCGGACGGAAAGCTAAAAATCCGCTTCTCGACACGAAAAAAGTAGCTTTTTTCGCACAGCTCGCTATTATATGCGAAATCAGCTTAAAAAAAGCAAAATTTTCTCAATATTTTTAATAAGTAAGAAAGAATTACCATGGCTATCATCATTAAAACCCCCGAAGAAATTGAAGGGATGAGAAAGGCCTGCCGACTTGCAAGCGAAGTCCTTGATTTTATTGAGCCATTTGTTCTGCCCGGCGCCAAGACCATTGATTTGGACAACCGAATGAATGACTTCATGATAGAGCACGGCGCCAAATCGGCCTGCCTGGGTTACGCCCCGAAAGGATTCACTCCCTACCCCGGTTCCACATGCATTTCAGTCAATCACGTTGTCTGTCACGGCATCCCGTCAGAGAAGGCGCTCAAAAAAGGCGACATCGTCAATATTGACGTCACCGTTATTTTGGATGGCTTCTATGGCGACACCAGCCGCATGTTCATGGTTGGCAACAAGGTATCTGTCTCGGCTAAACATTTGGTTGAAGCCACCTATGAGAGCATGTGGCGAGGCATCGCCGCCATCGCCCCGGGACGCCCCTTAAATGACGTCGGCATCGCCTGCGAAAAGGTTGCGCACGCCGAGGGGCTTTCAGTCGTCCACGAATACGGCGGTCACGGCGTCGGTCGTAATTTCCATGAAGATCCGTTTGTCTGCCACTACAACACGCAAGACAACCGCGTAATCATGAAACCGGGAATGATCTTCACCATTGAGCCGATGCTTAACGCCGGACGCCGGCATATTTCCGAACTCAATGACGGCTGGACAGTAGTCACCGCTGACAGAAGTCTCTCCGCCCAATGGGAGCACACGGTTCTTGTCACAGAAACGGGCTATGAAGTGCTCACGCTCTCAGATGGATACCCGCCAATCCCCGATTACATTAAACGTTAAAAAGATTCGGCCGCTCACGCGGCCGTTTTTGAGCGTCTCACTAATCAAGTTTCTTAAATATCAGACTGCCGTTTGTGCCACCGAAACCGAATGAGTTTTTCATGGCGTAACGGATAGTCTTTGCTTTGGCTTGATTGGCGCAGTAGTCCAAATCACACTCAGGATCGGGATTGTCTAAATTGATGGTGGGCGGAATCATTTGGTGGTGCAAAGCCAAAACCGTCAATACCGATTCCATGCCACCCGCGCCACCAAACAAGTGACCAATCATTGATTTCGAAGAGCTGATGGTGAGAGTCTTTGCGTGCTCACCAAACACTTCCTTAATCGCTTTGGTTTCATTGATGTCACCTAAAACAGTGGAGGTGCCATGAGCGTTCAGATAGTCGATTTCATCCAGTCGAATCCCCGCCTGAGCAATGGCCATTTGCATGCAGTAAGAGGGGCCCTCTGTATTGGGAGTCGTGATGTGGTGAGCGTCAGCCGTTAACCCATAACCCACTAACTCAGCATAAATTTTGGCGCCGCGGGCCTGAGCGTGCTCGTATTCTTCCAGCACCAACACGCCAGAACCTTCCCCGAAGACAAATCCGTCCCGATCCTTGTCAAAAGGACGAGAAGCCTTCTGCGGTTCGTCGTTTCGACGCGACATGGCGTGCATACTGTCAAAGCCTGCCATGGACAAAGCGCAAATCGGCGCATCGGTGCCGCCGGCCACCATGACATCAGCGTCTCCCCGCTTGATCATCCAAGCAGCCTCCCCGATGCTGTGAAGACCGGTTGAACAAGCGCTCACATGAGCCATGTTGGGCCCCTTAAAGCCCGTCATGATCGCCAACTGGCCGGAAACCATATTGATAATGCAGCCAGGAATCAAGAAGGGTGAAACACGTCTTGGGCCTCTATCGATCAATGTTTTATCGTTATCCGTGATCATCGGAATACCGCCGATCCCGGAGCCCACCGCGCAACCGATGCGACGAAGATTCTCGTTTTCAGCCACAAGACCGCTATCTTTGATGGCCTGAAAGGCCGCCGCAATCCCAAAGTGAATAAAACGGTCAAAATGCCTGGCCTCTTTAACTGACATATAGGGCGTCACATCAAAATCCTTCACCTCAGCGGCAATCCGGCAGCCGAAGTCCGAAGCATCAAATCGGGTTACCGTCCCTACGCCACTCACACCCTTGATGGCATTTTCCCAAACCGTTTTCACATCATTTCCGATCGAACAGACCGCCCCTAACCCAGTGACAACCACTCGACGCATAGCTTTATTCCTCAAATCAAATCATGACGACAACGGTCCGAAACCTCCGCTAACAGACAAAGCTAAAGGTTCGAACCGATTCATTGCGACTTGATGGTAACAAAACAATTCTCTATTGGGGATCACCTATTTAGGTTAAACTACAAACATTGTCCGGCGCATCAAATTGTTATTTCTCACAACCGATACCTGATTGAACCATGTCCGATTGCATCGCTGATTTTAAAGAACACTCTCAGAGACTGGCCGAGAACTTTTTAAAAGACGCTCGAGTCAGCACCTATTTAAAAGGGCACACAAAGGCGGCAGATGATTGTGTCACTCAGTTGGCGCTGACTGAAGGTTTGGATGATCAAATCGCTCTTGTCGCACTCGGCGGTTATGGCAGACGTGAGCTTTTCCCCTGCTCGGATTTGGATGTGATGGTGCTCACGGAAAAAGAACCGGATAAAGAGTGCGCCGAAAGAATTGAACATTTTCTGATGCGCCTCTGGGACATGGGGCTTACCGTCGGCAGCAGTGTTCGCACGGTTGAAAGCGCGCTTGAAGAAAGTGCCAAGGACATCACCGTTCAAACTGCCTTGCTTGAAGCGCGTTTAATCAGCGGCAACGCCCTTTTGTTCGCTCAGTTGCAGAAGGAATTCTTCAACCAAATGGATGCGGCGAGCTTTTATCGGGCCAAAGCGCTCGAAATGAAACAACGCCATCAAAAGTTTGAAGACACGCCTTACGCGCTGGAACCCAATGTAAAGGAAAGTCCCGGAGGGTTGCGCGACCTTCATGTTCTGTTTTGGTGTTCACACGCGGCCGCCATGGGTTCAACACCTGAAGAAATGCTCGAAAGCGAGACCATCTCCGAACGGGAAGCGGACAAACTCAAAGAAGTTCATCACGCGCTGATGACTTTTCGAATTTATTTGCATTTGATCGCCAAACGTCATGAGGATCGGTTGATTTTCGATCTTCAAACTCAAGTCGCTCAGGCCGCGGGCTACAAGGACACTGAAAATCAGCTCGCCAGCGAAGCGCTTATGAAGCGCTACTATTTGACCGCCAAATCAGTTCGCCAGCTCACCGACATCTTCATGCAAATGTTTGAAGACAAGTTCTTCAACGAGGGCTACGTTCAGGAAACGGTTATTGACCGCTCATTCATCGCCCGCGGCTACACGCTTGACATCACTCACGAGGGCGCTTTTAAAGATGACCCCAACGCCATTTTGCGAGCTTTTTACCTCCTGGAGAGTTCTTCGCCGCTTAAACGTTTGAGCGTGTCATTATTGCGTGAACTTTTGAGCGCGCGCGAATTGATTAACGACTCCTTCAGAAGCGATCCGGCCAATAAACGCATGTTCATGCAGATCATCAAAATGCCTCACGGCGTGAGTCACGCGCTTACCGATCTCAATCAGTGGGGGATCTTAGGATTGTTTCTTCCGGAGTTTCAACACATTGTCGGCCAAATGCAGCACGATCTGTTTCATACCTACACGGTTGATCAGCACACAATCAGAGTGGTAAGAAACATCCGCTATTTCACCCGAAGCGAATATGCGCACGAGTACCCTATTTGCACCCGTCTGATGCAAACCATGAAGGATTCCTGGCGTTTAGTTCTCGCCGCTCTCTTTCATGATATCGGCAAAGGATTGGGAGGCCATCATGAAAAGGTGGGTGCGGAAATTTTTCAAAAATTTTGCGAACGTTTTGAAATTGACAAGCACACAACCGAGTATTTGCTTTTCTTGGTGCGAGAACACTTAACGATGAGCCTTGTCGCTCAAAAGCAAGACCTCTCCGATCCCGATGTCATTCGACGTTTCGCCGATATCGTGAAGACCGAAGAACGACTCAATGGTCTGTTTTTATTGACCGTTTGCGACATCCGCGCCACCGGCCCCAAAGTATGGACTCGATGGAAGAGTCAGCTGCTGCAGGATCTTTATTGGCAAACTTTGCCATTGGTTCGACAAGGCGGCGCGCCTGACAGAGAGTCTCTTCTGCTTCAACGACAAAAAGACGCCGCTCAAATGATTCTTCAAGCCGGAGTGGCAAGCGAGCAAATTGAAGCCATTTGGAAAACACTGACGCTGCAATACTATCTGCGTCACACAGCCGAGAGCATCGCCTGGCAAACCATATCGCTCGCACGAGTTTTTCCGACCGAGTCCCCCTTTGTCGCCACTCGCGTATTGCCTCAAGGCGCTGGCATTGAAATTCTAGTTTACACACCAGACCGCTCCGGGCTTTTTGCGAGCATTTTGGGCTTTTTACAAAAGAAACGCTTCTCCGTCTTAGACGCGCGTATCTACACAACGCTCGATCACAAAGCTTTTGACACCTTTGTGGTTTCTGACAACGGCTCAAGGGATATTGATGACCTCGCAACCAATCTTGTCGGTGAACTTACCGATTGGCTTGAAAATCCAAAAGAACTTCCCAAAAGTAAACCCGGCAAATTATCACGCCGCTCACGCCACTTCCCGCTGCAACCGTTAGTCAATATTGAAGCCGATGAATCCGGAAGAAACTATCTGCTGTCGGTGACCTGCATGGATAGAATTGGATTGTTATTTGATATTGCAACAATATTAAATAAATATCATGTTAATCTTCAAACAGCTAAAATTATGACCATGGGAGAACGCGTGGAAGACGTTTTCCTCATTGACGGAGAAGCGCTTAAAGACATCCCCACGACTGTGGCGATTGAAAAAGATTTACTGGAAGTCTTAATGCCAAATATTTAATCGGTTGAGTCAACGACGGCTACCTGTTTTTCCGTTTAATCTCGACGTTATGGTAGCGGTTACGAAATTTAAGACCCACGTCCCAAATTTCGTCCAAACGAGTCGTTATCTTGTTGGCGCCCAAAACTTCCGCGCGAGGCCATTTTTGACGAATTTCTTTGAGAACCACATCAGGAATTTGATCCGCGAAGACATCCTCTTTGGCTTGGACGAGTTCACCGTTTTCCGCAATAAGCACTTCAACTTCCCGATGATCAATCTTGGCTTCAGCCTCGTAGGCATGACGATCCTCGTCCCAATCCCACTCGACGGCGACAACAGATGGATAAAGACTTGCAAATGTTTTCTTAACGGAATCCGGGAGCATGTCTGCCCGAATCTCGCCGGCGGCAGCAGACTGAACAACAAGCGCCGTTAAAGCAACAAAAAGGAAACTTTTCGAACGCATATCTTCTCCTCGATCAAACAAATTGATTTTGTCGGATCACTTCATTTAAAAGCCGAACGAGCGTTTGAACAGAGCGGTCCATGGAGGTCTTGATAAGCTCAAAATCGAGTTTTTCATCAACCAAGCCTGCCGCCCAATTCACGCTGAAACAAAGCAAAGCGTAACGAATCCCCAATTCTCGGGCAAGCGCCGCTTCCGGCATTGCCGTCATGCCAACCATATCACAGCCATCCATGATCATGCGTTTGACTTCAGCGGCCGTTTCAAGTCGAGGCCCTTGTGTGCAACCGTATGTGCCTCGGTTATACACGAAAATCTTCAAAGAGTGCGCGGCATCCAACACTTTCTGTCGAAGCGATTCATCAAAAGGATGCGTAAAGTCAATATGCTGACACGGCATATTGACTTCTCCCCAGTAGGTGCTTTCACGTCCCGCTGTGTAATCAATGATCTGGTCGGCGAGCGTGAAGTGACCCGGAGCGTTTTCAGCGGCCATGCCACCCACAGAGCCCAAGGCTATGACATCGGTCACCCCCGACTGTTTTAACGCCCACATCTGAGCCTTATATGGAATTTGATGCGGCGCCAGGCGATGATCTTTTCCATGACGATGCAAAAGAGCGATCTTTTGTCCTTGGCAAAACCCCAAATCAAATGAAGCTTTACCGAAGGGCGTCTGAACCGTGACGGTTTGCGCCTCTAAAAGTTCAAATGACTCAAAGCCGCTTCCTACCACCAAACCTAACATGATCTTAACCTTTCAAAAGTTCAAGCATCTTCGCTTCATCGATAACAGCCACACTAAGCGAGCGAGCCTTCTCCAGTTTACTGCCCGCCTCGGCCCCCGCCACCACATAATCAGTTTTCTTACTGACGCTTGAGGCGACTTTAGCCCCCTGAGCCAAAAGCAACGCTTTAGCTTCTTCACGCCCCATACTAGGCAACGTCCCTGTTAAAACGAATGTTTTACCGGACACTTTTTCATTAACCGCCGCGCTTTGCACTTGCGGCCAATGAATCCCTTCATCTAAAAGATTCTTAATGACCTCTCTGTTGTGCGGCTCTTCAAAAAAGTGGACAATGGATTGAGCGATTACTTCACCGACGTCGTTAACTTGGGTAAGCTCTTCTGGTTTAGCGAGCATGAGAGCTTCAAGATTTCGGAAGTGTGACGCAAGATCTCTGGCGGTGCTTTCGCCTACATGACGAATGCCTAAAGCGTAAATAAATCGAGCCAAAGTGGTTTCTTTGCTATTTTGCAGCGCAGTCAGTAAGTTTGAGGCGCTTTTCTTGCCGAATCGCTCCAATGAAAGGAGCTTTTCTTCGTTAAGACGATACAGGTCCGCCGGTGTTTCAATAAGATTAGCCTCCAACAGCTGATCGATCACCTTTTCGCCTAGACCGTCAATGTTAAGAGCCAGACGGGAAGCGAAATGCACCAACGATTCTCGTCTTTGAGCCGGGCAAAAAAGTCCGCCCGTGCATCGCGTGTCCTTTTCCTCTTCGTCGCGGAAAGTTTCCGAGCCGCAAACCGGGCAATGCGAAGGCATGACAAAATCTTTTTCTTCACCCTGACGTCTTTCAGGCAAGACTCTCACAATTTCCGGAATGACGTCACCGGCGCGGCGCACAACAACCGTGTCTCCAATTTTCAGACCTAATTCAGCGATAAAGTCCTCATTGTGCAATGTGGCGTTGGATACGGTCACCCCTCCGACAAACACCGGTTTTAGACGAGCCACAGGTGTGAGCTTACCCGTTCGACCAACTTGAACATCGATGTCTTCGACGATTGTGAGCGCTTCTTCCGGCGGATACTTATGCGCGCAGGCCCATCGGGGTTCACGAGAAATAAAACCCAATTGATTTTGAAGCGACAGACTATTGACTTTGTAAACGACTCCGTCGATTTCAAAAGGCAACGTTTGGCGAATGGATTTCACCCAATCATGAAACTGAGCCAGGGCCTGCCAACCTTTGACCACTTGATGCTCTTTGGCGACCGGGAAGCCCCACTTTTGAAGTTGATCCAAAATGCCGCTATGAGTGGAGGCAACCGCTTCACTAACCTCTCCCAACCCGTAGGCATAAAAAGACAATTTTCGTTTAGCGGTTACTTTGGGATCGAGCTGGCGCAAACAACCAGCCGCGGCGTTTCTTGGGTTGACAAAAGGCTTTAAACCATCCAACCGTTGCTCATCATTGAGGCGCTCAAAGTCCGTCTTATGCATAATGACTTCACCCCGCACCTCCAATACTTCAGGCACACCTTCTGGCAAGCGCAAAGGAATAGTCCGGATGGTTTTAACATTGGCCGTGACATCTTCACCGACAAGCCCGTCGCCACGAGTGGCCGCGGAAACCAAAAGACCGTTCTCATAACGAAGATTCATCGCCAAACCATCAAATTTAAGTTCGACGTCATACTCCACCGCTTCGTCAGTGTCACTCAACCCCAGAGCTTTTCTCACCCGCTCATCGAATGCCCGAGCGCCTTCTGCTTCAAAATCAGTTTCCGTGTGAATGGACAGCATCGGAACAGCGTGACGAACCTTTCGCAAGTCACTTCTGGCCTCCCCGCCCACGCGTTCGGTGGGGGACGCTTTAGATTTGAGATGAGGATACTGTTTTTCCAGTCGGCTGAGTTCTTGAAACGCTTTGTCGTACTCGCTATCGGGGACACTAGGCGCGTCCAACACGTAGTATTCATAATTCCATCGCTCAAGATCTTTTGCCAAAGCGCTCATGCGAGCGGCAACAGACTCATCGTTCTCAGTCGCTTGATCTGAATTATCAGAGAATAAATCCAATGTGGTGTCTGTCATTTGTTTATTCATAGCTCAAAAAAGAGCGACCGACCGGCCGCTCCTTAAATGTGTTCAACTAGTCTCTGGTGAAAAGCACACGAGCGCGGGGACTGCCGGGTTCAATGTTAGCCTTATACATGTCAGCGTAATATTTCTTAAGCTGATAATTGATAGATTGAGCCGACTCCGTATTAATGGGCCGATCCCGGGAATCTTGAAGCTGAAGATTTAACCGAGCGCACAAATCGTTGCAGACACTAAAGAGCGTGCGCAAGGGATTGGAATCTGGCTGGGCAAGCGGCGCGTCCAAAGCTATCGTGAGGTAGCGTCGATCGAAATCATCCTGCGTAAGAAAAATCGTCGCCTGAGAAATATGCTGAACGCTGCCCAAAAAGTAGCGCATCGGGTTGAGCTGCGTAAAGCCTGCCAATTGAGCGGCCTCGGCCACATCATTGGGATTAAGCGGCTCTTTGGAGGCCATGATGAAATTAAGCTGCACATCCAGTCGGGCCACATCGTTGTAGAGTTTTTGCGCGCGCTGAACAATTTCGTGCGATGCCTCGGTGTCACTATCGGCTTCCAGAGCGATGCCAATTTGCTGAATGGTGGTCGCAAAACGGCTGGCATCCATTTCGTTGATGCAGCCCTGACGGTTGGCCAATAAGAGAACTACAGCCAATTCGTTATAACGGCCAAGCGGATTCGGCTGATACCAACGCTTGTTGTCCACGCGGCGCAAATAAATGCGCAATGGCAAATTCAACTTTTGAAGCATGGCAACCATTTCCATCATCTTGCCGCCATCGACGGGACGAACCGACTGAACCATGCCGACCGTTTCGGTGACTTCATCGTATTGGAAACGAACCAAGCCTTCTTTTGGGATACTAGGACTAACAGGCGTTGTTTCTTGAGATTGCTGTTCTTCTTTTTTCTCTTCAACAACTTGAGGTTTTTCAGCCTCAAAATTCAATGGCTCTTGTTTGGGAGCGACCTTTTCATGAGCAGCTTCTTTGGGTTGCTCTTTTTGTATTGCAGCTGATTGAACCACTTCCTGAGGCTTGACAACTTCTTTTACGGGCTCTGTGGGCTTCAAGGCGACTGAATTATTAACAGGCTCTTCTTCAGAGACAGCTTCAACCTCAAAAGGCTCATCAATCAGTGATTGATCATCTTTAAGTTGCGAGACCAAATCCCTCTGCGTCGATTCACGACGAGGCGGCTTAATCTGCGTCATCCGCTGATAGATTTCTTCCCTCGACTCTTTACTTAGACCAACCTTGCTCTGATTGTTTTTCTTAGCTTCCATCCGGGACCAAAGAAATAATCCCACCAAAATCACGGCCGCGCCGATCACTAAGAAAAGGACTGTCTCATTCATAAAAAACCTCAAAAGCGCAACGCTCGCTCGAAAGCGCTCCTGAAAAAATTCAGGAAGCAGTCAAACACACAATTTGCTATTTTAGATCAAGCACGCGGTTGTTTTCGAGCCAAAAGAAAATATTTTTTGCTTAATCGATCGGACGGTGCTTCGGGAAAAATCGTCCCCAAACTTTCAAAAAGACTTTCGCAATGGGACCTGAGCATACCGCTGTAATCAAAGTGCCTTCCCGAATACCTAAAATTTCTCCGAAAGCGATTAAAGAAAGACTCACAGCGCTCACAAGCAGGAATAAATCAACTGACATTTTAAGGGTTCCGAACGATCCGCCCCAGCGATTCATGATGGCCAGCACAAAACCTTCCGGCGGCAAAATGGCCAAGCGAGCGAAGACCAATGAAGCAATTCCCAGCGCGGTCAGTACACTGCCAACGAAAGCCATCAAGAGATGCTCAATGTAAGTTTGAGGCACGACATGGGAACTAATCCACAAGGACACATCGAAGATCATCCCGAAAACAAAGCAAATCGGCAATTGGCGCAGCGCTTTTTGCCATACAGCGCGATGGTCAATGATGATTTGCAAAATAAAGAAGAAAACGTTCGTTAAAAAGACGAAAAAACCCATTGAAAAGTCAGTCATGTGATTGAGCACAAAAGCGACCGCGCTCACCGTGCCTGTTCCAAGGCCCGCGTTGGTGACAGTGGCGATACCCAAAGACATAATTGACAAACCAAAAAAGAAAATTACAAACCGTGCAAACATTTTCAACTCACAAAAAAAAAGAAAACACCACTCTCTTGCGAAATCAGCTCACAAGATAATCCATTCAAAAAAGGAATCACCGATCAAGACAGATCGGATTTCGCCTCATTAGGATTGAGGTTTTTGAGCGTATTGACTCGCTTCTGCGATATCCACACTCACCACTCGGGACACGCCGGGTTCCTTCATGGTCACACCAATCAGTTGATTGGTGTGTTCCATCGTGACACGATGGTGGGTAATCATCATGAACTGCGTGTTATCGCTCATTGCACCGACCAATCTAGACAAGCGCTCTTGATTGGCCTCATCCAAAGGTGCGTCAATTTCATCCAGAAGGCAAAACGGCGCCGGATTGAGCGTGAAAAAGGCAAACACCAAGGCAATAGCCGTCAATGTTAATTCACCGCCGGAGAGCTGCCTGATGGAATGGTTGTGTTTGCCGGGAGGATTGGCAAACATTTCAATCCCGGCCTCCAGAGCATCTTCACTGGTCATTTCCAAACGCGCGTGACCGCCATTGAACAACTGGGTGAATTTTTTATTGAACGCCTCGTTGACACGATTAAACGTATCGGTCAACAACGCGCGAGTTTCATGATCAATTTTCTTAATAGCCGCCTCAATCGTTTCAATGGCCTTTTCCAAATCAGCCACTTCAGCATCAATGCGTTCGACCTCGGTCTGCTGAATCTTTAACTGTTCAAGCGCCGCGTGGTTAACCGCACCCAATTGGGCCATGGCTTGCGCAAGACGCTCCACCTCCTGACGAAGCGCGTTTAATTTCGGACGTTCGGTCTCATAACGTGTTCTGAGCTCTTCTTCATCGAAATTAAATTCTTCGAGACGGCTTTTAACCGTTCCGTACTCGACTTCGTGCTGACCGCGTCTGGTCAATAAATCGCCCATGCGATTTTGTTCGCGCCGCTTGGCTTCTTCGACTTCGACCAAGGCGACCTCTTGGTTGGTGACCTGCTCTTCTATCAAAGTCAGTGACTGCTTAGCTTCATCCACTTCTAGTTGCGCCTGCTCTCTTTTTTGAAGCAGCTCTTGAAGTCCGGCTTTTTCGCTATCCTCATCGAGTTCTTCAAGCGAAGCGGTGACATGTTCAATCTTTTCGTTTAATTCCTGCTGTTCATTTTGGGCCAAAAGCTGCGCGCGCTGAGCCTCCGCTATCCGCTCGGAAAGCGATTTAAGAGTGATCTCAATCTCCCTTTGCGTGTAGGCGAAAACATTGAAATCCTGCTCGGCTCGAGCTAAATCTTCACGAGCCGCCTCCCAGGCAATACGTGCATCCTCTGATTTTTGCTGACGAGCGGCCACCTCTTCGTCCATCAGGCTAAAACGCTCATCGGTCTCTTCAATGGAGGCTGTCGTCTCTTCAAGTTGTTCTTGAGCTTCTTGAATCCACTCGCCCAGCTCCTCGCTTCGATTTTTATACGCGTCGATAGCTGCCGTCAGTCGTGTAATTTCAAGCGCCAACTCACTTTCCTTAGCGCGAATAGTCTCAAAATGCGTATTCGTATTTTGCAGACGCTCAGAATAACGCGATACCGTCATGTGGGCTTGACCCAACTGCTGATGAAGCGCCTCAAGCTCATGGCGAAGAGCAAAACTCTCCTCTTCCAACGTGGTGATCTCTGCTCGTCTGGACAGCAAACCGGTCGAATCATCGGCCCAAAAATTAACGCTCACCTTGTCAATCATGTGACCTTGAGGCGTTACAAAGTGGCAGCCGGCCGGCAGCAAATGAGCATTGGACAGAGCTTCCTGAACACTGGAAGCAACAAAATAATGAGACAACCAACGAGTCAAAGCCGCACGTGTCTCCTCATTTTGAGTGTTGAATTTTAACTTTTCAATCAAACCGCTCAAACCCTCAATCGGCTCGACTGTTTCCGGGGCAATGAGGGTTGAGTAGAAAGTAAGCTTTGCGGGCGGAGGTATGACTTCAAAAGCCCCGGCCATGGTTAAATTAGAGATTCCCAGTGCGTTGACCCGCTCACGAAGAACCGCTTCCAATGCCCTCGTCCACTCTGCCTCCGGCTCCAACTTTTCAAAAAGACGGCTCAGCGACGACAAGCCCTGACGATCAAGCCACTCGGAAAGCTTGTCGCCTGTCAAAGACTTTTCTTCCAGCTCTTTAAGGGTCGTTAATTTTGCCGTGATAGCGGCAAGTCGCTGCTCTTTTTCATGAATGTCTTTTTGTGTGCCAAAAAGCGTTTCTCTGGCCTCTTCAAGCATCGCTTGAGACTCTTCTCTTTCAAGTCGAAGCGCTTCACTTTCTTCTTTGACTGCGACAAGCTCTTCTTTTAAAGACTCGTAGCGCCCCATGTCCGGAGCTTGTGTTTGGGCGGCTTCTCGCTTGAATTTTTCCAACCGCAGGGTCAACTCTTCCTTGGTTCTCGATAATCTTGCCAACTCGAGAGACAACGCTTTGGAGTCATTTTCAATGCGCTGAGACTCGGCTTGCAACGCCTCATAAATTTTCTGCCTTTCTTGGGTAAGCTCCAAGGCGCTGTCTTTCTTTTCTTCAAGCGCAGCTTGACGCTCATTGGCTGTCTCAACCAGCTCTTCTTTTTCGCTTCGCTGCTCGGCAAGAAGATGAATTTTCTCTGCCTGAGAAGACACTTCTCTTTTTCTCGCCTCCAACATTGAGCGATAACTTTCAAGCTGGGTCTTCAGTAGCGCCCGTCTTTCAACAATCGATCGAATATTGCCCTCAACGGCTGAAATTTGTTTATCAACATCAGCCAAGGATTGCGTTTTACCGAGCACCACAATATTGGCGTCATTGAGTTTGGCTCTCAGATTCTGTAAAAGCTCGCGCAACCTGTTCAATTCCGAGTCATTTTTCCCCACCTCGGCTTGCGCCGCGGCAATTTGCGTGTTGACTCGATCAATGGCGTTTTTCGCTTCCACCATCTGAGTAAACCACCACAAAGACTCCTTAGCCTGGCGTTGAGCGTTGAGCGTTTGATACTCTTCGGCCACCCGGGCCTCTTCTTCAAGGCGCTTCAAAGACTCGCGGCGCGTTACCTGCAGGTCGCTTACTCGTTGCAAATTGGCCCGCGTGCTCGCCAATTTCGATTCGGCCTCCTTGCGGCGCTTTTTGTACTTTGAGACACCGGCGGCCTCCTCCAAATACTCTCGACGCTTCTCGGGAGAGTCTTTGGCGAATTCGGTAACCATACCCTGACTGATGATGGCGTAAGAGTTTGCTCCGAGACCGGTGCCCATGAAAAGATCCCGAACGTCGGTCGCGCGCACTTGTTGATTGTTGATTAAGTAAGAGCTGGTGTTATCACGAGTCAGAATGCGTTTAACAGAGATATCCGCATAGGAGCCCCACGGTCCCTGAAGCGTGGCGTCGCTGTTGTCAAAAACAAGCTCCACCATGGCGCGGCCGGCTTGTTTGCGATTATCCGATCCTGCAAAAATGAGCTCACTCATGCTTTTGCAGCGCAAATCGCTCGCCTTTCCCTCTCCCAACGCCCAGCGCACGGCTTCAATCACATTGGATTTGCCGCAGCCGTTAGGCCCCACAATCCCAACAATGGAAGAGGGCACTTCAATGACGGTAAGATCAGCGAAAGACTTGAAACCGCTGATGCGAATTTGGCGCAAACGCACGAATAGTTCCCAATAAAAAAGAATTTTTGATTTTAAAAACAAAAAGGGCGTCCTGTCCAGACGCCTAAGGGAGCTGACGCTCCCTTCAAAAATCCGAAGCTTCTACTGACGGCGATCTCGATCGGTCTCAGGCGACGGATCTTCGTGGATGAAATCGTCGTGGTAGGCGATCCGCCAGGAGCGGTAGTAGCACCACATGCGGAAGAAGCAAATAAAGAGCGAGCCCAACCAGATGCTCAGCGTATTGTCAAAACCCAACTCAATCATGGCAATGTAGAGCCAGCAACCCGCGAAAGCCACCGAACCGTATGGCTGATGATCGTAGATGAGCGAGGGTTTAATGTTAAGGAAGGTGTCGCGGCACAAACCTCCGAACACGCCGGTTGCCACACCGCAAAGAACGGCCGGCAAATAAGGAACCCCTAAATTGACGCCGTGGCTGGTGCCCACCGCGGAGAAAAAGCCCAAACCGATCGCGTCGCTCCAAACAAAGACATCGTAGGAAAGATGTTTTTTATAGAAGCGGAAAATCATTGGAGTGAAGATGGTGATCAAAAGCACCAACCAAACCAATTCCTGATTGGCGATCCAATACATCGGGCGTCTATCAATTAAAAGGTCACGCACGATACCGCCGCCGAAAGCGGTCGAGAAAGCTAAAACAAAAACGCCGACCGGATCACACTTCATGCGTATGCCAATTAATACCCCCGCGAAAGCGAAGGCGACGATACCGATCACGTCGGTCAAATATAAGAGATCGACTTTGTTGTAGAACGCTTCCAGTGTAGCTGCGATATCCATATCTATAGATCTAATTCGTTGAGCTTATTGAAAAATTTTGCTCATTTTAAGCAATTTTGCTTAATCGTTCAATTGAGACAAAACCATTGTCTTAACAAAAATCCGAACTTCTGATTTTCCTCTAATTATCAGAATCTTTAATGCTAGGGTTAACACTAGTATCTTGTTAATTCTTCAATTAAATTCTGTTTATTTTGCAATTCTAAAAAATCATTGAATCCTGCATTTAACTGTAAATTCATTGAGAGATATTCAATTTTCCCTTATTAATATGATTTTTTATCAACTAAAGATTGATTTTATTGCCTTTTAAACATTTTAAAAATCTCTAATAATGCTGCTTCGAAGGACTAAAAGCGGTCCGTCTCTCAAATTGTTCTTCGAGGAGATTACTAAATGACTTTTCAAATTTGGTGCGCGCTGGCGGTGATCGCTGTCACGATCTACGCACTGGTCAAACGCATTGAAACCAGAATGGTTTTATTTGTGGCCGGTCTGGTGATGTGCCTGATCGCGGGTTCCCCTGTCGCGCCTTTTAAAGCCTTCATCAAAGGCATGACCAATCCGACCTTGGTGCCTGCGATTTGTTCGGCGATGGGTTTTGCCGCGGTTGTCACCGCTTCAAAGTGCGACCTGCATTTGGTGAAAGCTTTGGCCGCCCCCCTTCGTAGCTTGGGGGCATTGCTTATCCCGGTTTGCACCATCATCACATTCTTGATCAACATCGCCATTATGTCGGCGGCCGGCACCGCCGCCACGGTGGGTGCCACATTCATTCCGCTTTTAATCCGCGCCGGCATCCGTCCGGCAGGCGCCGCGGCGGCTGTAGCAGGCGGCACCATGTGTGGCCTGATGCTCAATCCCGGCTGCGCGCATGACATCTACATTGCGCAAATGGCCAAAATGGAATTGATGGATTTTATAGGCTGGGGCGCCCCATTCATCGTGGCTCTATTTTTAGTTTCCGCCGTGGGATTGTCCGCGGTCAGCATTTTCAAGTACCACGATCACAAAATGAGCGCTGAAGAGAAAGCCGATTTTGACGTTGATGAAACGACAGACTTTAAAATCAATCCGCTCAAAGCCATCGCTCCGATTATTCCGATGGGCATTTTGATTGTGAGCGCCGTCTGGTTTCCCAAGGCCGGTGTTGACGTTGTGATGTCCATGATTATCGGTGTTATCTTCATTTGTCTGATCACGCTTAAGACACCCGGCGAATTCTCCAAGGCCTTCTTTAAAGGACTCGGCGGCGGCTACGCTCAAGTGATCGGTTTAATCATCGCCGCGGGCGTGTTTGTGGCAGGGCTCCAAGCCACAGGCGCCGTACCGGCTTTCATTGAATTTCTCAAGCACAGCAACGACATCGCCCGTTGGGGCGCCTCTTTAGGGCCATTCCTGATGGCTGCGGGCACCGGTTCCGGCGAAGCCGCTATTTGGGCCTTCAACCAAGCGGTCACTCCCTCCGCAGCCTCTTTCGGCATGACAAGCGAAGGACTTGGCTTATTAGCCGCCTTGGCCGGTCAATTTGGTCGCACGGCAAGCCCCCTGGCAGGCGCCGTGATTATTGTGGCTGGCGTCGCCCATGTCTCTCCCATCGAAGTGGCTAAGCGCACATGGGCCGGCATGCTCGCCGCGGTTGTTGTTGCCGCGTTGGTTTTGGTTTAACTCTCTCAAACGAAATAAGGAAATATCATGAAAAAATCCTTAATTTGCGCTGCAGTCGCTCTGACCTGCTCCCCCGCCATGGCTGGCGATGTGCAACTTTTCGGCTTTTTTGACCAAGGGATTTCATTTTTAAGTGAAAATCTAGCTCAAACAATGGGCGGCCCGGTGGGCGGTAATCAAGCTTTTGTTGATCCGGTTACCGGAAAGGTCGGCATGCAAGGCCGCAAAAACAATATCTCTCAGGGCACCGGCAACGTCAGCACCTGGGGCATTCGTCTCACCGAAGAGCTCGATGATGATTTGTCTGTCGGCGTGCACCTGGAAAGCGGCTTTTTAGCCGACTCAGGCGAACTCTATAACAAAAACATCTTCTTTGAACGCGAATCCACGATCGCCATCAATTCCAAACAATTCGGTCAACTGAAGTTAGGCCGCATGCCCGCCATGATGACAGGTTCCGGCACCACGGGCATCTTCAATAGCCGCGTCAATCCTTTCGGAGCCGGCTGGGGCAACATGACCGGCGGCTGGAAGTTCGTCGGCACATTGGCCACCGCTCGTTTCAATAATATGATTAACTACCGCTCACCCTCCTTCAATGGTGTAACCCTTCACGCTCAAACCTCATTCGGCGACACCAACTCAGCTCTGGATGCCGAAGAAGGAAGCTCCAAGGTGAATCACTACAACGCTTTGGGCGTGACGGTTCAGGGCGATCGCTACTTCTTGGCCGCGGGCGTTGACTACCTGAAAATGGGCAGCAAAACAGGTAAAGTAACGGATGACTCGATGAAGGCTTTGATCGGCGGTCATTATGACTTCGGTAGTTTTAAAGCCTACGCCACCGTTCAATACATGGATAATATTGAATACATCGGCGGCTACTCTACGAAAGAATACGCTCCGCTTGCCAAAGAAGGCGATCAAACCAAAGGCTTTGACGCCTGGGCCGTGTCTTTGGGCGCCGACACAAAGGTTTGGGGCGGAACCGCCAAATTCTCAGTGGGCTACGCTCAAGGTGAAAACCAAAACCTTGACGACGACAAGGACTTCAGTCGTCTGAATGTCGGTGTCGGCTATTTGTACCCGCTCTCAAAGCGCACATCCGTTTACGGTATCGGCGGCTACTTCTGGGAAGATGCTGATTTCAATGAAGATGAAATCTACGCAAGCGAAGTCATCGTCGGTTTGATGCATCGCTTCTAAAATGTATTCGGGCGCCCTTTGGCGCCCGAATGACTTAAATGATGGGGAGTAAAAATACTATGCTAGGTGTAACGATGACCGCGGCTGAAAATACTGAATCACTTCAGGCGCTGCAAACTTTAAAAAAGCACGACACCGCCTACTGGCTTTTTCGAATCAATGAAGCAAGCGTGATCGGCAATGTCGGCAAAGGACTTTTACCGAAAGAGCTTGCCATCAGAATTCGCGACACGCTTCGTCAAATGGAAAGTGACGCCGACAACGGCCGTTGGATTCGTCCGGATCTTTACATCACCTTCGAGCCTGAGCTTTTAAAACGCTGCGGTGTTGAAGCGAGCATCCTTCATGTCGGCCGCTCCAGTCAAGATATCCTCGCCACAACGAATTTCGCTCAAACGCGCGAAGCAATGCTGGCATTGGCCGATTCCACTGTCGGTTTAGTGCGGTCCTTCTGCAACAAAGCGGAACAATATTGGGACACAATCGTCCCCTTTTACACCAACGGCGTTCAGGCTCAGCCAGGCCGCTACAGCCATTACCTTTATGCCCAAGCCATTTCCTGGGGACGTGAACTGGATCGATTGATTGAATGCCTGAATCGCTACAACCGCTCTCCGATGGGCAGCGGTGTGCTCAATGGCTCTCCCTGGCCGCTCGATCAAGACTATACCGCTCGGGTACTGGGTTTTAATTGCGTCGCTGAAAACGCATTTGAAGCCAACCAGCTCTCGAGCAATGATTTTCCGCTCGAAGCAAGCCAAGTCATTCAGGCGATGATGATCAAAATCACCAATTTCCTGCAGGACTTTATGGTGCAATACGCCCAACCTCGTCCTTGGATTCATCTGGTGAAAGCAGGCAGCACCTACATTTCAAGCGCCATGCCTCAAAAACGCAACCCGGGTTTGATCAACAATTGCCGCCGCAACGCAGCTGTTGTAATCAGCGAGTCACAAAATGTCTTGCTGCGTATTCATAACCTCAACGAAGGTATGCCTGACGCCAGAGACAATGAAATTAATCTGGAGTGGCTCTGCGACGCCTTGAATGTCATTGAAATGTTCAAAGGGATTGTTGATGGCCTGCAAGTCAACGATAAGCGCGCTTTGGAAGAACTTGACCAAGACTGGACGTGCACGCAAAACATCGCCGACATGCTCATGCTCAAAGCTCAAGTCCCCTTCCGCTTGGGGCATCATTTCGCGAGCAACCTCGTCACCTGGGCAAGGGATAACAATAAGACGCCATCAAACGTCACTTACGCTGAAATTTGTGAGCAATGGCTTGTCTTCAACTCCAAAGGAGAAGGCACACAAGGCGCATTTCCGATGTCAGAAACCGAATTAAAACTCGCCATGGATCCCGCGGGCATCGTCGCTGCGAGGGTGAGTTTCGGCGGACCGCAAGAATCCGACATGCAACGCCAAAAAGCAAATCTCGCCTCCTGGTGCAAGACGCATGAAGATGAAATCAATACGATTAGAGCTCAAATCTGTGACGGATTGAACAAGCTCACTCAAGACTTGGAACAACTGTCCTGATTTTTAGCATCAGCTATTTTTGCTTCTGACTTTGACCGAACTTTTCAGGAGTTCGGTCTTTTTTTAGAGGAATCCGGCAGCGGCAATTTCCTGCTTTAATTTTGAGAAGGTTTCCCGCTGTCTTTCCACAAGCCACTCCACGAATGTGGCAATTCGGCGGCATTGCAAAGAGTCTTCCTGAACATAGGTGAAGCACTCCTTGGTGGGAACATGCCATCCACCCAACACCGGCTCAAGCTTGCCTTCAACCAATTCCTTAAATGTGTGATAGAGACTCATGTCCACCGCGACACCCGCTCCGAGGAAGAGAGCGTTTTTTAAAGCCAGAACTGAATGAAACGCAATCGTGTTTTTCCATTTCAAGGGGAGACGCTGTCCATCCTTGACCAAAAAGTCGGCGGGCGATCTGAAAGCGGAACTATACGTGAGCCCAATATGTCTCAAACAATCGTCAGGATCACGAGGCATTCCATGGCGACGCAAATAAACGGGCGAAGCGCAAGCTACAAAAGGCATATCCCCCACATACCAACCTTGGACACCAGAAAGTTCTTCACTGACTTGATAGCTCAGAATAACATCTACGTTTTTACCTTCACTATCTATAAAACCGGCCGGGGGCGGAGCCATCAACTCAACCAGATCAAACTCGATATCAGGGTAAATTTGCTGGAATTTCACCATTAAGGGGGCGACTTCCAACGCTCCGATGCCTCCATAAGTGGCCACTCGAATCATCCCGCTCATTTCGTTTATATCCGTGCGAAGTTTTGCCATCATACGGGTATGGTCTTCAATGAGACGCAGAGCTTGATCATAGGCGATCTTGCCCATCGTGGTAAGCGTCACCGGACGAGTGTTGCGCGAAAAAAGTTCAAAACCCAAGTCTCTTTCCAAAGCTTTAATAACGCGGCTGGCCGTGCTTGGCTCCATGTTGAGTTGATCACAAGCGGCATTAACGCTCCCCGTTTTCACAGTGGTCACCAAAAGCCGCCAAGCGTTAAGATCCATCTCTCGTCCCATCATGTCTCCTTTCTTCTTCGAGCGCTTATTGCAGTATATATTCCAAATAGCTGAGTTGAAACAGGTTATCTTTTTCTGCTTTGAGTCTTCAAAAAGAATTAACTAGAAATTTGATATTGATTAAGGAACAACTTTAAATTTGTTTTGTTGTTCATTATTCAACATTATTGGTAATAAAAAGCCCAGACTGAATGGTCTGAGCTCAAGACTTGAAATAAAAAACCTTAAAAATCGTGCCGACGCAGCCGTTCTAAACCGATCGCGTCATAACGCTCAAACGGCTGATGGATCCAAGGATTGTCTTCCAAGTAATCACACCAATAGTCAGGCTTACAAACGGAGTGCGACTTCCACCAAAGAACGGCCACGCGAATTTCAGTGACGGCCGGATACTGCTTTTTGATATGTTCGGCAACTTGCACAATTGTCTTACCGGAATCGACCATGTCATCGACCAAAAGCAAGCGGCCGGCGATGTCTCCGCCCGTCTTCGTGATGAACTGAGCGATATCCAAGTCACCCTGCTCTTTTCCGGCGGCTTTACGATATGAACTCGTTGCTAAAATAGCCAATGGCATGTCATGCACG
>DVMY01000083.1 GCA_018714755.1 Candidatus Aphodousia faecigallinarum
TTTTTCGTGAAAGTTGCGTCGGAAACTCACCATTTCGTTGACGTATTGATTGTCGACTTTGTTCATCGTTTTACTCCTAAAAAGAACGACTTAGACCAATATTAAGATCATTTTGCTCTCAAACCATTCAAATAGGTTTAATCTTGTATCTGAGTTAACCTACTGGAAGTTTTATTACCAATAGTGCTAGATTGATCTTGTTGTGTTTCTTTTCTACAAGGAGAAAACCATGTCTGATAGTCTTCATCCTCAAATCCCCGCCATTGACGAGGCGGTTTTATCGGCGATGCAATCCTTGAGCCAACTGCCCAAGATTCAAAAGGGATTGCAAATCGCCAAAGAACAAGCCGACCAAGCCATGGCCGAACAGGTTGAACTCTGTGAAATCCCCTCCCCCACCTTCCACGAAGAAAAACGCGCTCAAGAAATCGCCCGCCGTATGAAGCAATACGGTTTAACCGATGTGACGATTGACGGCATCGGCAACGTTGTGGGTGTTCGTAAGGGCAAGGGCAACGGCCCGGTTTTAGTGATTGACGCTCACATGGACACGGTGTTCCCCGAAGGAACGGATGTCACCGTCCGTCGTGAAGGAGACACTTATTACGCTCCCGGCATCGGTGACAACACAAGTGGCGTGCGCGCTCTTCTTCAATTAATTCGCTGCTTTAATGAAGCCGATGTTCAAACCGAAGGCGACATTATTTTTGTGGGCACCGTGGGCGAAGAAGGTAACGGCGATATTCGCGGCGCCAAGTTTGTTTGCAACGGCGATCGTCACATTGACGGCTACATTGCCATTGACTCCTTCTCGGCTGGCGTTGTCGTCATGGGCGGCGTCGGCTGCCATCGCTGGCGTGTCGGCATCAGCGGCTTGGGCGGCCACAGCTTTGTCGATTTCGGTCAAGTGCCGAGCGCCATTCACGCCATGTGCCGCGCAGGCAGCATGATTGACCAATTGACGCCTCCCTCTGAACCCTACACGACGTACAACATCGGTACGATCAAAGGCGGCACATCAGTTAATACCATCGCCCCGTACTGCGAAGTGGACGTCGATATCCGCAGTATCTCCAACGATGAACTGTTAAAGCTCGAAGCTCAGATCTTCAAAGCCTTTGAAGACAGCGTTGAGCAGGAAAACAAGCGTTGGAACATCACCGATGAAGCTAAGCTGCTCAAGCTTACGAAGACTCAAATCGGTGACCGTCCCGCAGGTGCTCGTCCCGGCGACTGCCCGGTCATTCAGGCCGCACTGAGCGCTCAAAAGCTCATGGGTATTGAATTGACGCAATACAGCCCGTCAGCTACTGACGCCAACGCGCCGATCAGCAAGAATATCCCCGCCGCTTGCTTGGGCTCCGGCGGTATTTCTGAAAAGTTCCACACTTTAAAGGAATACTTCATTAATAAAGATTCCTATCAAGGTCCTCAAGTGATCTTTTTGGCGGCTTGCACCTTGGTGGGCGCCGAAGGCCATAAGGCCTTGTTGCCGGTGAAGGCTGATTAATTCTATTTAGCCTGAAACGAAAAATGGCGGCTTCGAGACTTTTGCTCTCAGGCCGCCGTTTTTGACACCTATTATTTACTTGGTTTTGCAAAAACCAATGAATAGGGCCAAAACAATAGAGGGAATCAAGTAATAAAGACCCGGCACCGCTAAACCGAAGTACCATAGATCGGCGATCTCGGGCGACCTCAAAATACTCACCACTTCAAACGCCGTGTGACCTATTCCGATATAGATCACACAGCGCAGCGTCTGACGCAACAAAGTCATTGTTTTTTCAGGAATAATCATCGCCATGATTAGGTCCGTCTCGCGTTATAAACACCCGGCAGATCCTGGATCGCTTTAATTGATCGTTTTAAAGACTCCGCTTGAGTGATTTCCACATTAAAGCGCCAGTGCATGTCGCCCTTAACCACTTGAGAGCTCATCCCAATGATGGAAATTTTCTCCTTCATGAAGATTTCGCTCATATCCTTCAAAAGACCCGGAGCGTTTTGTCCCACCACCAGCACTTCAACCGGGAAGACCGCGCCTTCCGCATTGCCCCAGCTCACCTCAATTAAGCGTTCCTGTCCCTTTTCATCCAAGTGACGAATATTGGGACAGTCCGCCCGGTGAATGGTCACGCCGCGCCCGCGCGTCACAAAGCCCACGATCTTATCAGGGGGCGCCGGGTGGCAGCATCGAGCCAATTGCGTCAGAAGCGAATCAACACCCACCACCAACACGCGACTTTTCGCATGCTCGGCCTTCGATTTGGAGGTATAGAGCTCTTTTTTCTCCTCTTCCTGAGGCTTGAGCGCTTTTTCAATGCTCTTAAATCCGAACTCTTCTTTGGCGGCGCCGACATACAGGTCTTCAACCGTTTCATAACCCAAACGCTTGGCAAGCTCTTCAAGTTTGAAAGCGGTTTTGCCCAAACGAGCCAAGTCCTTTTCTATGAGGTCACGGCCCGCGTTGACCATTTCCTCGACGGCTTTTTGGTTAAACCATTGCCGCACCTTGCTTCTGGCGCGATTGGTCACCACAAAACCTAATTCTGGGTTGAGCCAGTCGCGACTGGGGCCGCCGCTTTTCGCGGCGACGATTTCAACCGTCTCGCCAGTCTTTAGCTTGTAGTTCAAAGGCACCATGTTGCCATTGACCTTCGCTCCCCGGCATCGGTGACCCAATTCACTGTGCAAATGGTAGGCAAAATCAATGGGAGTGGCCCCCGCCGACATTTCCACCACGCGGCCCTGAGGCGTGAGCACATAGACGTGCTCTTCTTGCACCCCCTGAGGACCTTCGGGTTTGACGTCACTACTCCACGCGAGCAGTTTGCTCAGCCACGCCACCTTTTGATCTTCAGCGCTTTGGGTGCTTTTTTCCGAATTCCCCGCCTCTTTATAGCGCCAGTGAGCGGCCATGCCGAGCTCGTTATACTCGTGCATCTCGCGGGTGCGGATCTGAATCTCAATGGGACGATTGCGTGAATCAAGGATCACCGTGTGCAACGAGCGATACCCGTTGGGTTTCGGGTTGGAAATGTAGTCATCGTACTCGGAACTCACACCCGGGAAATTTTCCTGAACGATGGAGAGCACCTCATAGCATTGCTCGACCGTTTGAACAATGATGCGAAGCGCGCGCACGTCATAGAGCTGATCAAAGCGCAAGTGCTTTCTTTCCATCTTCTTGTAGATGGAATAAATGTGTTTGGGACGACCTGAAACCTCTGCCTCTATGCCCTTGTCTTTGAGCATCGCTTTAATCTTATCGACCGCGTCACGCATAAAGGCCAATCTCGCTTCACGGCTTTCATCGAGCTGACGGGCGATTTCGTTATAGATATCGGGCTTGGTAAAGCGCAGCGAAAGGTCTTCCAACTCCCACTTGATCTGCCAAATACCCAAGCGGTTGGCAAGCGGCGCGTATAGCGCCAGCGTGTCGGCGCCGTAGGCCTTAGCGCCTTCGGGATCCTCTTTTTTCATCGCATAGTAGCGAAGTGTTTGCAAGCGACTCGAAAGGCGCAAAATGACCACGCGAAGGTCGCGGCACATCGCCAGCACCATCTTTCTCAAAAGCGCGTCCTGCGCCTTGAGCATCAGTTTATCGGCCCCTTTTTCCTCATCCTCGGCGGGCATGAGGCGAGTCTTGCCGTTTAATTCGATCAAGCGGTGCAACTCATTGACGAGCTCGGCCACGCCCGAGCCGAAATTCGCCTTCAACCATTCATCGGGATTGGCAAGGCAGTCGTGCACCGCGAAAAGGTAGCAGGCCGCGATGAGTTCCTCGTCATCGCGAATGCCCCGAACGATATTGGCCATGCCATCGGCATGCGCCAAACGTGCCTCGCCAGTGAACAGTTTTTTATCTGCGTACAAAGTCGTCGCCATCTGGCGAGCAAGGAGACTGTCGGCTTTTTTCTCTTCAGACATTTGATACCCCAGCCTATTCGTTAAGAAACCCAAGCTCTTCCCTGATGCAGAAGAAAAGCTCAATGGGCCAGCAGTTAATGGACAGAATCAGATTGTAGGGAGATTAAGAAAAATTTGAGTCAAAGAAATGTGACGATTTTTGTCTGAAACGGCGCGCGAACTTTGCGCGCGCCTCTTTGAACTAACGTCTGATTAACCCACCCAACAGAGCCGCCACCAGAGGCTTTTTCTTATTGCCTTTAGCGCTCAGATTAAAGGGTTTGTCACTTTCCTTAGATTGAGCGCTCGGCTGACTGGGCACATAGGGCTCATCAAAAAAAGGATCTGTGCTCACCGGTGTGACAGGAGGCGGCGTATAAACCTTGCGGGGGCCGCGGGAGGGACGACGATGAGCGGTCACGTCCAATCTGACGCGCTTAAAGCGCTCTTTAATCAAGG
>DVMY01000084.1 GCA_018714755.1 Candidatus Aphodousia faecigallinarum
ATAGGCCATTGGGAAGATCATCTCTAAAACTGATTAATTCCCGAGCCAATTCCTCTTGCCATGGATAGATCGCTATGCCCATGTGGAAAACTCCTTGCGCAGAATATCGCTTACGGTTTCCCGCTCTTGCATGCTATTGACGATTAAAAAACGATTCGGCGCCTGCTTGGCGCGTGTTAAATAGGCATTGCGAACCCGAGTGAAAAACTCAAGATTTTCTTTTTCGAAGCGATCTAAATTTCTGGCTTTTGCCACGCGCTCCGCGGCAACAGCAGGCTCAATATCAAATAAAACGGTGCGATCGGGCTGAAGCTCGCCTTGAGTCCACCTTTCCAACTCTTCTACCTTATGAGCCGGAAAACCGCGTCCGCCGACTTGATAAGCGTAGGTAGCATCAGTGAATCGGTCGCTTAAAACCCAAGCGCCTCGCTCGATGGAGGGACGGATAACCTGCGCGATGTGTTCCGCGCGGGATGCAAAAAATAAGAGGGTTTCGGTGGCCGGGTCCATAGAAACAGACAAAAGCTCTTTGCGAATAACTTCTCCCAATGGCGTGCCGCCGGGTTCGCGCGTGCGGATCACTTCGAGACCGCGTGCTTTAAGCGTTGCTTCGATCACATCAATTTGAGTGCTTTTACCCGCGCCGTCAATTCCTTCAAAAGTAATAAAACGACCTCGTTGCATTTTTATTTTCCTTTGTTGAGAATATAACGGCGAACGGCTCGATTATGTTCTTCAAGCGTTTTGGACGGAACTAAATCCCCGTTTGCCTTATTGATGAAATATAAATAGTCCGTTTGCGCCGGGTGCAACACCGCGTGAATGCTCTCTCGAGTCGGATTGCCAATAGGTGTAGGCGGCAGACCGACGAATCGATAGGTATTGTATGGCGTGTTTCTTCTTAGGTGTTCACGTTTGATATCACCGCCAAAGGTCTCCCCTTCACCGTAAATGACACTGGGGTCGGTTTGCAGGGGCATTTTGATTCTCAAGCGATTGGAGAAAATACCCGCCACAATCGGTCGATCTTCGCTTCTGCCGACCTCGCGCTCAACGATGCTAGCCAAAATCAAAGCTTCGTACGGTGTTTTAACCTGACAGTTCATTCCTCGGTTCGTCCACTCTTCTGTCAGAATGGCTTGTTGCTGCTGATAGGCTTTTTTCAGAATCAGCAGATCCGAAACATTGGCGTGAAAGTTATAAGTGTCCGGAGCAAAGATTCCTTCTAAGTGCTGTTCTTTCGCGCCGATCGCAAAAAGCAGAGCTTCAGCGGTCATTTCCGCGGAGTCATGTTTAACGCCGCTCATCGCGTTGAGGCTTTTTCTGACTTCCCAGTAAGTCGAGCCGTCAGGAATTCGCCAAGAGATAAGATAGGCTTCGCCTTTTTTCAGACGCTCAATAATTGTTCCGACGGTGTCATCGGGATAAACGCGGTAGTAACCGGCGTGAAAGTTTTTATCCGCGTCGCTTAATCGCATCGACAACTTGAAATAAAAGTTGTTGACTTCAACCCCGGCTTTTTCGAGAATAGCCGGAATGCGTGCCGCCGGCGTTCCCGGTGGGACATTAAACGTGATTTCTTTTTTGGCAAGCGCCTCATCGTCTATTGAGATTTGATTGGCGCAATAACAATAAAGGCCAATAACCACAACCGCGGCGACAAAACCCAAGCCATAATAACGCTTATCGATCCCTCTGATTTTATTAAGAGCGTCGTTATTGAATTTCAACATTGCAAAAAATTAGCACTATTTTTTTAAAGACTACATAATAACAGCCGACGTCTGATTTTGGAGTGATCGCTCATGGATAATGCAACATTGGGTTCTTGGTCTATTACAGATTCAATGCCTGGCAAAGGGGCATGTTTATTAAATGAACTGTCTGTATTGGAAGTTACAGGCGCTGATGCCGCTCATTTTTTGCATGGTCAATTCACCAATCACATCAACAATATTAACGACCATTTCCGCCTTGCCGCTTACTGTCAACCGCAGGGACGCGTTTTGGCCCTGATGCGAGTCGCTAAAGTTGACGATACTTTTTATCTTGTTTTGCCAAAAGACTTAGTCTCAGGATTTGTTAAACGCTTATCGATGTTCATTCTCCGAAGCGATGTCAAGATCTTCGTGGCTGATCGATTGGCGGTCTGTGGTCTGATTGATTGTGATTGCAAGCTGTCTGAAATTGGCCATATTCTGATCGACCGAGACTGCATTATTGCCCGCACACCGGATTGGGACAACAAAAAACGGGCCTTGGCTATCGGTGCTAAAGAAACACTCGATAGAATTTTTAAACCAAACCAAACAAGCGCTTTGTGGTTTGAAAGTGAAATTGAAACCGGAACTCCATGGATTTTTGAGAAAACTCGTGAAGCCTTTATCCCTCAGTGGATCAATTTGGATTTAATAGGTGGGTTGGTTTTTGATAAGGGCTGTTACCCGGGACAGGAAGTTATTTCCAGAGTGCAACATATCGGCTCAACACCACGAAGAATGGTTTTGGCGACCTCTGAGGCCGCTGTGCCCTGTTTCCCGAACGATGAAGTGTTCCAGAACGGTCAATCCGTTGGCAATGTTGTCATGAGTGTCAAAACTGAACGCCAAACAATGTCTTTGATAGAGGTCACGATTAAAAGTATGGAAATCGGGAAATATCAGATCAAGGATGTTGAATTTTCAGTTAAAGCATTGAGTTTCTAACATCGTGGGATCCCAGAAAAATTGTTTGGGATTTCCCACGGTAAATTCAATCGGTAGAACATAAAAATCATATTTTGCTTTTTTAAAATTTTTCTCGTAAATTTTCTGCCCAACATTTTTATAGTTTATTGACGAGTAAGTAAATGCGTAAATTCGCCCCCCCCATCAAAATCGGCTAAATAAAGTTCTTTTCGCAATACTGCTGACAGCTTCGTTTCCTTCCTATTCGCAGGTTCAATATGACGGCATCATTAATGGGCCAATCTTTTACCAAAATAAAGATAATTATGACTACGAAGGTCACTATTTGATAAAGCCTGAAAATGGCGTTATCGAAGGTGATTGCAAACCTGATGAAAATCCCCAGCACTACGATACTCCATTAACCGTCAGTTACTCTAAGCTATTCGCTTACATTGATGAGAATGTAACCATCAAGGACGATGCAGCAACTATCTTTCTGGAATCCAATGTTGAACATGACGCTAAATTAAGCCTGAACGGATTGAACGCAAATACCTCATTAACCCTTATCAGTAATGGGGAGGACTCTCCCTCCCTTAATAAATCACGATTGGCATTTGCAAATGTGTACCTGTATGGAACTGAAAAACATTCGGCAGAGTTTAGCGTCAATAACCTCAACTTAAATTTGATAATGGAAGACGTTGTCGGTAATAAAAACGGCGATTTTTCATTCGGAGGCGGGGCGATATCCAATGGTTTGAATACTGACAAAACATCAGGTAATAGCGAATCGATAGTGAGCTTCAAAAATAGCAATATCTCTATTGATCTCGATATTGGGAAGTACACGGGTAAAGGCTTCGCTGCAGGTATTTTGCTATCTGGTTACGAACGATACAATACAGGAAAAACTATTTTAGAAATTGAAGATAGCACTCTTAACATCTCCTCTTCTCTTCAGGGGATATTTTTACAGAATACGAACTTAAAGATTAGTGGAAATTCAAATTTACTCATTCGGGCAGGAAAAGGCTTGGGTGATAACGCAATTAATTTAAGTTCCGCCAAATCCCACGAAGGTTCCGGACTTTATCTTGCCGCTTCATTGTCAAGCAACTTCGTATCCTACGCTGAAGTAATGGATTGTGTAATTGATGCTAATGAAGTTGAAATTAGTGGGTTGAATGGCATTGATATTGTCCGATATAACGATGGTGATTTTGTGACAGCTGCGCCTATTCAGTTAACACTAGACAATAAGAGTTCCAAGATCACCGCCATTGATAGTGCGGGCCATTTTCAATACACCTATGCGTTAAACGCAGAAGTCGAAGAGGATAAAGGTTCTAACATCAAGTTGGCCGGCCTGACTCGATTCACCAATCAGCAAAACGCATCACCCGATATAGATGAAAATTTTTACAACGACACCAACATTTACGGTATCAATTTGAAGCATTTTGACCTAACCACTCAAGACACTTCTAAAGCCAAAACCAGTGTCAACATTCTTGTTTCATCGCAGGGCTTAACTAAAACTCCGCATGTTTACGGCATCAACGCTGAAGAAAGCGTTTTAACATTCAACCACCCTCTGACAATCAGCGCTTCAGGACAAACAAACGGCACAACCGAGGCTATTCATTTGAACAATTCCAGCTTCACAGCTAACTCAACCCTTCAAATTCAGTCCATTAAAGAGGACGGCTCATTGGGTACGGCTTTGGATATAACAGACAGTAGTGCAACCATTAGTTCTGAAAATGCAACCGATTCAACTGTAAGTGCGATCGTCGGTAACATTGAAACGAAAGGAAATAAATTCTCGGTCGATCGTTCGGATCCATTTGTTATTTTCGGCGCGATTACCTCAGAAGGCAACAGCACACAATCAGATCTAATGCTTTCCAACAGCCAATCAAAATGGGTGGTAACAGACAACAGCGTCATTAATAAACTCTCACTAAATGACGCCATGTTGTCAATGGATATCGGTAAACATTACAAATCCTTGGATAAGCTTGCTTTCCATCAACTCGATGTTAATGAGCTCTCTCTTAGAGACGCCACACTGCAATTCAAAGTAGATCTAGCGTCAGATGCTTCTCTGTCTGATTCTATTCACGCGGCTTCGGTGTCAGGTAATGGAGTTGTAGATATCAATATTGTTGGCGATGTGACTGACCATAAAGCAATGAGCGATGGAGTAGGTTTCCTTTATCAAGACTCAGGCGAGCTGACATTACAGCTTGCTGATAAAAATGGTGACGGAAAACCTGATCAAGTGATTTATCAAAACGGCAGTATTTTAGGTTGGAAACTCGCCTATAAGTCAACAGAATCAGAGGAGGCTTCCGGTGAGAGTCTTTTAGATGATTCGGCTGAGGTCGATTTTAGTGATGTATCTGTTAATGGCAGTGGGAAAGGCTACTGGTATTTGACAACGGGTGCGCAAGCTGAAATTCCTGATCCTGAACCGGATGAACCTATTGATCCGGTTGAACCGGAAGAACCGGAATCGCCGGATGAGCCGAATCACGGAGGTGACACTCCCCTGCCACCTGAAGTTGCGCAAATATTGAGTTTGGGGAGTTCTTCTGCTCAGGCTATCAGCTGGTTAGCTGAAAAAGAAGACTTGCGTCATCGTTTAGGCGAAATTCGCCATGGAGTCAGCGACGGTGCCTGGGTGAAAATTTTTGATAAACAAAGCCGAGTAAGTGACGGATACGGATTTAAGCAAGAATCAAACGGAATCCATTTGGGGCTTGACAGAATCATCTCAAAAACTGTTGAGGGTCGGTGGTTAGTTGGCGCGGCATTACGGTACGCCGAAGCCGATCAAGAAGGTTTATTGGAAGGCAACGGCAGCAATGGCGAATTAAAAGAGTACTCAGCCAAACTTTATGCGACTTACATGAATTATGGCGGAACATATGTGGATATGGTCACCCAGTTTGGCTATTACGATCAAGCTATTAAAGCTCATGCTAATGATTATCTGACTCCTATGGGCGCTTCTTATGATACCTTTGGTTATGGTGTATCAGCTGAGGCGGGACATCATTTTAAAATTGGAGAGTCAAATTCGTCCTATTGGTTTGTCGAACCTTCAGCTGAATTATCGTATTTCTACGTTGAGGGAAAGAAATTTAAAACTTCAACTGATATTGAAGTTGCCCAAGAAGATGCCGATTTCTTGACGGCAAGAGCGGGAGTAGCAGTTGGTCATACGACGTATTATGGGATCAACAACCAAAATTATGTTCAATTAGCCTTGGATGCGGGTATGTACTACGAATTGCTCGGTGATCAAAATATTGAATTCACGGACGCGGGCAATAATTCAATGAAGGCTAAAGCCACTGATATTGGCGGCATGACTTATTATTACGGTGCTACCCTGAATTGGAAAGCAAACGATAAGTTACGTTTTTATGGAAATATAGGGCGAGAAAAGGCAGCTCATTACAAAGAGGACTATTCCATTAGTGTTGGCCTCAAATATGCCTTTTGATGCATAAAAATGGCGGTGTGGTTCACACCCTACCGCCATTTTTAAATGGATTGAAAACTATTCTTGAGTCATCGCCTTTTTCTGATCACCCGCTAAAACCACAGTTAACCCTTCCCGGTTAACCATCTTGCGGAAAGCGGCATTCACTTCATCGAGCGTTAAATTGCGGATCGTTTCATCACGATCTTCAGCTTCCGTCCAATCCACTCCCTCATTCATCATCTGCACCCAATGATAGGCAATGAGATTATCTTGACTGCGATTGACGGCGCGATACTCAATAAAGCCTTTTTTAGCTTCATCGAGTTCTTGCTGGGTGAAGCCTTCTTTGATCACCCGGTCAATTTCTTCATACAAGGCGACTTCCGCCTTGCGAAGGTTTTGTGGCGCCAAAATCGCTTGCATGGTCCAACTGGCGGCATTTCCGAAAGCCGGAATGTTCACGCTGCTGCCCGCGCCATAGCTCAAACCGTCTTTTTGACGAAGTCTAAGCATCAAGCGATTTGAAAGACCGGTGCTGCCGCCGAAAATCCAATTGGCTAACAGCATGGCGTCGGTCCCCGCTTCCCCTTTATTTTGAGCAAAGTCAAAGCGCGCGACAAGAGTGGCGTTTTCCTTGTCAGGCGTATCGATAATGATACGAGTGGCAGGTGTGTCAAAGTGCTCACGGATAATGCGTTCATAGGAAACTTTTGAATCTTTTTCCTTTAGCAACGTTTCCAATTGTGCACGGATGGCCTTTGCGTCAAAATCACCGACAATGGAGATTTCACCGCGATTAATACCGAATTGATTGTCGTAGTAAGCTCTGACATCCGACAATGAGGCCTTTTCGATCGCTTCTTTGAGCTCTTTGCTGGTTAGGCGATAACGCGGATCGTTCTTGTCATAATGATTAAAGTGTTCCGTGATCGCGTCTCGGGCCAGGATTCGGGGATCATCCATGCGGGATTGAACATCGTTGGCGAATTCTGCCTTTAATTCATCGAAGTCTTTTTGCGGCATTGAAGACTGTGTCCACAATTGAGCCATCAAATTCAATGCGTCGGGAAGATGTTCGCGCGTGGTGGTGAACTGTCCGATATCACCTTCGATTTGAAGTTTCGTGAAGGCGTCATTTATTTGTTCTCGCGTCATCGACTTCGTGCCTCGTTCGAGCATGGCGCTCATCAACGCCGCGACGGCGCGTTTGTTGCCGCGCGACTCGTAATTGCCATACCGGAATTGCGCGCGGACAACAACCGTTTCACCGCGTGTCTTCTTGGGTAAAAGGGCGACATTGACATCACCGATGGAGAAGCGTTCGGTGCGCGCGTTGAGATTGGCGGGACTGGAGTCAAAAACCTCAGCCTCCTGACCGTGTTCTTTAAAATGATGTTTCGAAATCACTTCATCGAGCGTGGGCGCGGGTGTCATCTGCGCGCGCTGCGGATTATTGTCCGGAATAAAGGTTCCGACAACACGGTTATCACGCACAAAGTAGCGCTTCCAGGCGTCCATCACTTCGTCGGGTTTCATCTTTTCCCAACTGTCGCGGTGAATGAAAAAGAGTCTCCAATCACCCAAGGCGATGAAGTCTGAAATATCGACGCCAAACACTTCGGGATCGGCAAATGTGCGCTCGTAAAGCGTCTTTTCTTCGCGAGCCATTAGCGACAGATCCTCTGCCTTTAAGGGTTCTTTCTCAAAAGTTGATTCAACCGTCTGAATCAAAACTTGTTTTGCTTTTTCTATATCACCGTCTTTGGGAAGCATGGCGCCGAACATAGCCAAACCTGGATCATGAGCGGGCATGGGCCAAGCAAAGACTTGCGTGGCAAGTCCTGTTTCAACCAACGCTTTATGAAGGCGTCCGCGTGGCGTATCCCCCAACACATCCGCCCCCAAATTAATTAACTGCGCATCAGGGTGAAGCGCAGCAGGGATTCGGTAGCCCACGGCGACCACAGTCATTTCCCCCGCCCTGCGAATTTCAAAGCTTCTGGGACCATCGGCAACGGGCTCTTGCGTCCATTCTTGCGGCAGAACACGCGTCGGTTTCGGAATGGAGCCGAAAATCGTTTCAATCTTTTTCAATGTCGCGGCTTCATCAAATTTGCCTGAAACCATCAGTACGGCATTATCCGGCTGATAGTACTTATGGTAGAAAGCCTGAAGGTTTTCAATTTTGACGTGCTCGATATCGCTTCTGGCGCCGATCGTGCTGTTGCCGTAGTTGTGCCAATCAAATAAAACGGACTGCATGCGTTTGAGCAAAACGCTCACGGGATTGTTTTCTCCCATTTCAAACTCGTTGCGCACAACGGTCATTTCGGTGTCCAAATCCTTTTGAGCGATGAAGGAATTAACCATCGCGTCAGCGCTCCAGCCGAGCGCCCAATCGAGATTGTCATCAACAGCGTTAAAAGAAACAAAGTAATTGGTGCGGTCAAGCCACGTTGAGCCATTCATCTTAAAGCCGCGACGAGTAAATTCTTTTGTAGGTTCAGGATAGTTTTTTGAACCTTTGAACATCAAATGTTCCAAAAGATGAGCCATCCCCGTTTCTCCATAGCCTTCATGGCGGGACCCAACGAGGTAAGTCATATTAACCGTAATAGTTGGTTTACTTGCATCCGGGAATAAAAGCACGCGCAGACCGTTACTTAGTCGATATTCAGTCACGCCTTCAACGGTCACCACTTTTTGAGAAATTTCCTGATTTTCAATTACAGTGGATGAATCTTTCATAGGTGTATCGCTATCCTTTTGCCAAAATCCATAGCCTACGGCGCAGGCCACAACGATACCGGCTGCCGCAAGCCACTTAATGTTCTTATTCATGTGACTTCCTTCA
>DVMY01000085.1 GCA_018714755.1 Candidatus Aphodousia faecigallinarum
TTATCCACAATTTGCTGCTTATTTTTTGAGCAACCACCTCCAAACGAGGCTCATTTTTATCAGTAAAATGGTTGAAAGCTTCCGTAAAATAGGAGGCTTTTCGCTTTACTTAAGAACTGTAAAATCTTCAAAAGTAAAACTAACTTGTTGTTTTTATTAAATATTAGTTTTAACTTTCTTTTTTATTAAAAACAATTGACAGTCTGTTTATAAACAGATCTTTGAATCGCTCCGACCCAATGTGTTAGAGGATATTTGAATAAAAAAATCTGAAGAAAAAGCTTCTTGGAGAATGTTTTATGAATTTTTGGGAACAGTGTTTGATTCAGTTAGCTGGCATTATCAAACAACCCGACTTTGATCGTTGGATCAAAACCTTAGTTTGCATTAGCTGGGACGAAAAAAATCGCAGTCTGGTTTTAGGTCATAAAACCTTGCAAGCAATTGATACGATTGAAGCCCATTTCAATACTATTATTACCTCAGTGGCATCTTCTATAGCGCACGATGCTGTTACTGTTCAATATCTCCAAACAGAAGGCAGTATCGAGCCAGCTCAGGCACAGTTGAAACTTGTCCCTAAAACAGCTGAGCAAAAAGTTACTCGAGACCCAATATACGCCAGCGGATTGCGTTCACAGTTAACGTTTGAAAATTTTGTGGCTGGCTCTTCAAACCAATTGGCGTACGTTGCCGCCCAAAATATAGGAAATAACCCCGGGAAAACCTATAACCCGCTATTTATTTATGGTGGCGTCGGTTTGGGAAAAACCCATTTAATGCATGCCGTCGGGAACCAAATGCTTACCAATACCCCGGACGCACGCGTGCTTTGCGTAGGAACCCAGACTTTTATTAACGACTTTACTACGGCGGTTAGAGAAAATAACTACGCCCCGTTTGATCATAAGTATCAAAATTTGGATGCTCTTTTCATTGATGACATTCAATATCTGGGCGGAAAAAAGCAGATACAACAAAAGTTATTTGAAATTTTTGAGAAATTAGTTCCCCATGGCAAACAGATCATTTTTACGAGTGATACGTATGCCCAAAGTCTCAAAGACATGGATGAACGTCTCATTTCACGCTTTACCTCTGGCCTGTCGGTTGAAGTAGAGCCGCCTGAACTAGAAACAAGAGTAGCGATTTTGCAAAAAAAATCGTTTGCACAGCATTTTGATTTGCCCGATGATGTCGCCTACTTTATTGCTCGCCATCTAAAAAGTAACGTCAGAGAACTAGAAGGGGCGCTAAATTGTGTTATTGCATTTGCCAGATTTAGCAAAGAAGAGCGGGTAACCGTTGAAAAAGCTCGAGAAGCTCTACAAGGCATGTTAGTGGCTTCCACAGCGCAATTAACCGTTGAACGAATTCAAGGAGCGGTCGCCGAGTATTTTCAAATCTCTCTGGCTGAAATGTACTCTAAGACAAGAGTTAAAAAAGTAGCTGTCCCTCGTCAAATTGCTATGTATTTATGTAAAGAACTCACAAAAAGCAGTTTGGCCGAGATTGGCGATCGTTTTGGAAAGCGTGACCACACGACAGTTTTGCATGGCATTAAGAAAATTACCGATGCCAGGGCAAAAGATAAGGAACTGAATTACCAAATTCACGTTCTAGAACAAATGCTTAAAAACTAAAGCAAAAAACAGATTAAAGCCTCCCAAATCGCTACAAAATCCACTAGAATTGGGAGGTTAAACGGTGGATGAACAATCTACCCAATTAAGTTTATCGTTTAAAAGGATAAGGGAATGTTAATCATCAAGAGTCCGCGTGAAGCTTTTGCAACTCCAGTGCAAGCTGTTAGCGGGATTGTCGGTAAACAACGCCAAACGTTACCCATTTTGTCAAACATTTTGATCTCAAAAGTTGGAACTCGCGTTGATTTCACGGCAACCGATTTAGACATTGAAATCAAAACTTTTGCTGATATTGGAGCAGAAGGTCCTGATGTCAGTGTTACTGTTGATGCTGCTAAATTACAAAGCCTCATTAGTGCTTTAAATCATGGCTCTGAAGTGACTCTGTCTCAACCCAATCAATCCGATCCCACTGTTGAACTCAAACAAGGGAAGAGCACTTTTAGATTAAATACATTGCCCGCTGATGAATTCCCTAATCGTCCGGAAGCGCAGTTCACTCAAAGTTTCTCCATTGCGGCCAACCAATTGCGGCACCTCTTGCAATTAGTTCATTTCTCGATGGCTCAGCAAGACATCCGTTACTTCTTAAACGGTATGCTGCTTTCCATTCAAGGCGACGTAATTCGAGTTGTAACAACCGATGGTCATCGCCTGGCTTATTGCGAAGGAAAATTAGAAGCTCCTTTGGCTCAAAACGTACAGTGCATCGTGCCGCGTCGCACAGTCATGGAAATGTTGCGTTTGATCCCGGACAACGAAGACCCCATTACGATTGCGATTTCTGAAGCTGAAATTCGTATCAGCTGGGGTAACATCACCCTATCGTCTAAATTAGTGGAAGGAAAGTTCCCAGACTATAACCGGGTGATTCCTGTAAATAACACCAATATTTTTGTCATCAAGCGTGATACGTTACTTGGTGCATTAAAACGTACGGCTATCTTGGCCAATGCTAAGTTACGTGGAGTGAAGTGGGAACTGAAAAACAACACTTTAACTGTTCAAAGCACTAATTCCGACCAAGAAGAAGCTAAAGACGTATTGGATATCGACTACAACGGCATTGACATTGAAATTGGCTTCAATCTCTTGTATCTGCAAGACGTGCTGAATAACCTGCGTAGTGAAGAAGTGCAATTTGCACTGCACAGCAATACAGGAGCCATGCTGGTCACAATGCCTGATAATTCGTCGTTCAAATACGTTGTCATGCCGATGCGCACCTAATCGAAGAAAAGTGTCTGCTCTTTGATTGCACCCGCTCTGAAAGTCTTTGGAGCGGGTGTCGTGATAATTAAGAACAGTGTTTTACCTACTGATACGTACCGATTTTTAAGAGTGAAGAGAATAATTTATGAGTGAAACTGAAAAAAATATCAATCCGAATGACTATGGCGCCGCCGCCATTGTAGTACTCGAAGGGCTGGAAGCGGTTCGTAAGCGCCCAGGTATGTATATCGGTGATACTGCAGATGGATCTGGATTGCATCATCTGATCTATGAAGTTGTAGATAATTCTATTGATGAAGCTTTAGCAGGATTCGCTAATGAAATTATTGTGACTCTTCATACGGACGGTTCTGTATCCATTGAAGATAACGGCCGGGGAATCCCGACGGATATCAAGATGGACGATAAACACGAACCTAAGCGCAGTGCTGCTGAAATTGCACTTACAGAGTTGCATGCTGGCGGTAAATTTTCTGAAAATAGCTACAAGATATCCGGTGGATTACATGGTGTTGGCGTATCTTGTGTCAACGCGCTGTCTACATGGTTGAAACTGACCGTTTATCGTGAGCATCAAGTTCATTTTTTAGAATTTGAGCGTGGAAAATTGATTAATCGAAAAACCGAGATTGTTCAAACAGTTAATGGCCCTGTTGAAGTTTCTCCGATGATCAATTTAGGTACGACCGAAAAGCAAGGCACTCTCGTTCATTTCTACCCTGATAAGGAAATTTTCAGCGACATTACTTTCAGTTTTGAAAGACTGTCGGAACGCCTGCGCGAACTGTCCTTTTTGAATTCAGGCGTTAATATTTTGCTGCTTGACCAACGAACAGGAAAGGAAGAACGCTTCCATGCGCAAGGGGGTGTAAGAGGTTTTGTGGAATTTATCAATCAAAACCGAGTTGTTTTACATAAAACACCGTTTTACGCTCTCAAAACAGTTGAATCTCAAGGTGTTCCGGTTACCGTAGAAGTGTCAATGCAATGGAATGACACGTACAACGAACGCTTAACCGCCTACACCAATAATATTCCTCAAAAAGATGGTGGAACGCACGTCACAGGGCTTCGAAGCGCCATGACGCGCGTCATCAAAAACTACATCACCAAAGAGGGATTAGATAAGAAACTAAAAAATGACATTGATGGCGAAGACATGAGAGAAGGGCTGACATGTATTTTGTCAGTGAAAGTTCCTCAACCTAAATTCAGTTCTCAAACAAAAGATAAACTCGTCTCCAGCGAAGTTCGCCCCGCTGTAGAAGAAGTTATTAACACTGAATTAGCCAGTTTTTTAGATGAAAATCCAAACGAAGCGCACGCCATTTGCGAAAAGATTGTAGCTGCCTCCAGAGCTCGTGAAGCGGCGCGAAAAGCACGCGACATGAGTCGGAAATCTGTACTCATGTCTGGTTCTTTACCCGGTAAATTGGCAGATTGCCAGGAAAAAAATCCGGCTTTAAGTGAATTGTTCCTCGTGGAAGGGGATTCTGCTGGAGGCTCGGCAAAAACGGGACGAAACCGCAAAAACCAAGCTATTCTTCCGCTTAGAGGAAAAATTCTCAACGTTGAAAAAGCCTCGCACGAAAAATTGCTCGATAGCGAACAAGTCAGAACGTTGGCGCTTGCGCTGGGTTGTAGTATTGGAAAAGATTTTGATATTGAGAAGCTCCGTTATCATCGCATCATCATTATGACGGATGCTGACGTGGACGGTGCGCATATTTCAACTTTACTTCTGACATTCTTCTATCGTCAGATGACACCTCTTATTGAAAGAGGTTATGTTTACATTGCTCAACCCCCACTTTACAAGATTACAGTCAATAAAAAAGATATCTACGTTAAGGATGACCATGAATACAACAAGGTTATCCTTGAAATTGCACTAAAAGATGCAGAGCTGTACCGGACTCAAGAGGCGTTTGAGAGAGGAGAAAAAATCTGGGGAACTGAACTTGAGAAATTAGCGGATAGTTATATTCAAAGTTCTGAAGTTCTTCAAAGATTGAGTTTAGTTATTGACCGCGCAGTATTATTGGCCATTACCGCCGGCATCAAAATCAATCTAGATAATTTGGAGAACGCCAAGAAATCGGCTGAAGCGTTAATGGCTCAAATTAAAGATAAACATCTCAAGGTCATCGCTAAGGAAGATGAGGAAACACACCGAGTGTACCTAGCCATTGAACGAATGGTCTACGGCAACGTAAGACACTCCAGAATGGATGCGCACTTCCTTAATACGGCTGACTACAGTTTATTAGTTCAAACCGCGCAGACCCTACAAGGAATTGTCGGAGAAGGAGCTAAAGTCGTTCGAGGTTCTAAGTCTCAGCAAGTTAAAAATTTTGAAGAAGCGATCCAATGGCTTATGAATGAGGCAAGTTCGGGTTTAACTCGCCAACGTTACAAAGGTCTTGGAGAGATGAACGCCGAACAATTAGCAGAAACGACCATGCAGCCCGAAAATCGTCGCCTACTGCGGGTAAGGTTGGAAGATGCCGCTAGTTCGGACAACGTGTTCTCGATGCTTATGGGAGACAATGTCGAGCCAAGAAGACGCTTCATCGAAGATAACGCGCTCTTCGTAAATAATATTGATATTTAATGAACACTTAGCGGGAGATGAGTTCTCCCGCTAATGACATGGAACCCTCCTCTTTTTCCCGATAAAGAGGAAAATAAAAGTGCAAACCAAACGGAGGACACCATGTCAAATTCAAGGATACAATCGAAAGCATTAAATGCCAAATTATCGTGGGAAATAATCGGACTGGATTTGGCAAAAAATGATCTCAGTTTTGTCGGAATCACCTTAGAGGGAGAAATCATTCGCATAGATCGTCTTAGCTACGAACAATTAATTGAATTCTCCAGAGACATCGATCCAACGACTTTTGCCATGGAACCGTGTTGTGAGTCACATTATTTAACCAATCAACTTGAACTCTATGGTCACCAATGCCGAATTATTCCTGGCAAAGCCGTCCAAAATTACATCGATACTTATTTTTCCGGTCAAAAGAATGATCTCAACGATGCGGAGGCCTTAGCCTTCTTGGGACAACAGAAGCGTTTGAAATTTGTTTGAGCAAAAAATAGGGATGAAATGCAATTACAAACGTTGTTGACTGTCAGGGAACATTACATCGATGAGTACCGTAAAACCTTAACCTCACTGAAGCGGGTGGCGCAATATTGGGGGCTTCGTTTAGCAAAAAGTTTATCCAGCGAAATGCGTTTGATTGCCTTGATTGAGGATGCAGACTTGCCGGAGGATGTGAAGGGTATTTTTAAAGAAATGGTGAAAACGTATAAGGATCTTCAAAAGAAAGCTCGCGAACTAACGAAAAAAATTGAGGCATTCACTCAAGGGGATGAATTTTGTCAGAAAATAAGAAAGATACCGGGCTTGGGCCCCATAAGTAGCGACGGTCTAAAGGTTGCAATAGGAGATATTGCACGATTTCCTAGTCCTCGGACGTTGCCGGCGTATTTTGGTTTAGTACCGAGGAATATCACTACCGGACATAGTCTGAAAATGGGCAAAATTACTAAACGAGGTGATAAGCTGGTTCGTACTTATCTTGTCCAAGCGGCCAGTTCGTTGTTGATGCTCGATGGTAAAGGTAAGTTTCGAGATTGTCAGCTCCGGCGTTGGATACAGCGAAAACGTCAAACCCTCAATCATGGGAAAGTTGTAGTAGCCTTAGCGGCCAAACTGCTGCGAATTGTTTGGGCCATTTTGTCCAAGAATGAGGCATTTGACTACAGAAAGGCCAGAGTCGCCAAATGTTCGTTGCCGAAGACATAAACAATCGTTAAAGAAAATTAACCTGAGGAGTCAATCGAAGTCAATAAAACATGAGAAGCCGAAGGCAATGCTGAACAGTCTGGTAAAAAAAGTTGTTTTCTAAACAAACATTGCCGCTTTTTAGACACCAGCATTCTTTCTTGAAGTTCATGGTGAGCAAATAGTGCAGAATATTGCGCTTACAACAGCTCGGAGAGATTGATAGATAAGGCCCCTCACATGATCTAATTGATTTTGATAAGATGCTCAGGATTAAAAGCTATTCATAGCTAAAGTTGGCTTGGCTACTCCATTTAAAAATGGAGTAATCGGGAAATATTGTTGTCCACCCCTTGACAAAGAGTCGGGTTCCAGAGATTTTTTTTAGGAACACTCACATGCCAAATACCAAACATGAAAAACTAGTGGTAGCGGTTTCCAGCAGAGCACTTTTTGATTTAGAAGCTGAACATAAGATTTTTGAAGATGAGGGTATTGAGGCTTATCGAGATTACCAAGTTAGGAATGTTAGAACCCCTTTAAACCCTGGAGTCGCATTTCCTTTTGTCAGACGTTTATTAAGTCTTAATGAGTATTTTCCAAAAGAGGAAGAACCGTTTCGAGTCATAGTACTTTCCAGAAACAGTCCTGAATCAGGGCAACGTTTCTTTTATTCATGTAAGCACTATAAATTACCGATCAGGGGAGGGGCTTTTACATCCGGACAACCCACCTTTCCTTACATGAAAGCTTACGGTGCCTCTTTATTTTTAAGCGCCAACAGTAAAAGCGTTATTGAAGCGACTCAAATGGGTTATGCGGCCGGTTTGGTCTTACCGTCTAAAGCTCAGGACGATATGGAAGATAAAGGATTAAGGATCGCTTTTGATTTTGATGGAGTTGTTATAGATGATGACAGCGAAAAACAGTACAAAAAATCAGGACTTGAGGGGTTTCAAGATTATGAATCGCTTCATGTTGACTCCCCTCATAACGCCGGCCCGTTAACAGAACTTTTTAAGAAACTAGCCTATTTTCAAAAACTAGATATGCAAAAAAGAGGGAAGGAAGATCCGTACTACCAACCTGTTATTCGTATTTCTATCGTAACTTCCAGAGGTGCCCCTAGTGAAGAGCGACTTATTACTACGCTGAAGAGTTGGGGAATGAATGCCGCTGAACTTTTCTTGATGGATGGCATGTCAAAGCAATTTGTATTGGAACAACTTCGACCTCACATCTTTTTTGATGATCAGATTCAACATTTACAATCTGCAGCTCACGCCGTTCCTAGTGTATTAATTCCTTTTGGAGTAACCCGGGAAACTTCAGTACGAACGCTCCTCAACAAACAAAAATAAACTTTATCCACAAAGTTATCCACATTTCTATTAACCTCTAAGCACCGTTATTAAAGGGTTTAGAGGTTTAATTACCATTATTCTGAGTATTAAATATAATTTAAAAATATATTAAAAATCAACAACATAAAAACAAATCTCAAAATTATGAGTGTTAAATTTTTTATACAGGAATAACAACTACTTATGTTAGATATCCAAAATAATCCACAAAGTTATCCACATTTTTTGTTTACGTTACTGATGACTTGCAATGCATCATTGGTACTTATTAGTTTCTTTTTTTTATATTAATTTAATAGTCATAATAATAAGCGAACTTTTAATTGTGGATAAGCGTATTTAATTATTAAAAATCAATAAGATAATTTGTTTAATTTTTGTTGATAAGGGTGTGTCAGCACTATTGGATTGATTGTTAATTTTTGTGGATAACTTTCTTTCTGTTTGTTATCTTCGATAGTTATCCACAATTTATAAAAAATATCCACAAAGTTAATCAAATGATATGCACAATGATTTGAAATAATGCTAAGTTAGTGGTGTGCTTTCGTACGTCTTAAGCAAATGAAAGGCTTATACTGAACAAGTGTTAGTGAAAGGTTTATAAAAATTATGCGTATTAAGTCTCTGATGTTATCTATGGCGGCTTTAACACTCGGTGTGACCGCTTTGAATGGGTGTGTACCCGTTTTGATTGGCGGAGCGGTTGGCACGACCGCGTTTGTCACAACCGACCGCCGGACCACGGGAGCTCAAATGGCGGACGAAGTGATGGAAAAACGCATTCACTATGAAATTACCCAGGCTATTCATAGTGGTTTGCATTTAACGGTAACTTCGTACAACCGGCGTGTTTTATTGACTGGGGAAGTTCAAAGTCAAGAGGATAAATTATTAGCGCAAAGAGTAGCTCAAAATAGTTTGGAAGTTAGCTCTGTTGTCAATGAGTTAATGGTTGGACCGGTTACTTCGGTAGGCCAACGAATGTCCGACTCTACCTTGGCTGGTAAGGTCAGAACGCAGTTAATAGCCACCTCAGGGGTGTCTTTAAATCAAATGAAGGTAACTGTTGATAGGGGAATTGTTTACCTAATGGGGTTGGTGACTCAACAAGAGGCGCAAAAAGCGGCTGATATTGCGTCACGAGTCCCGGGAACCCAATCGGTGGTCACGGTGTTCGAAGTTTTAACTGAACAGCAAGTGCAAGAACGATTGAAGTTGGTATCCAATCCTGCACAGGAAAAACCGGCGTATACCACTACAAATAACCTTGTGGAAGATTCTAGTCAGACAGTGACTGACGAGGTTCGTCTGCAATAGCATTTTTCCTGTTAGGTAGACTGGTGCGTTCAATTTTTCTCTCGGTTTGGATGCCATTGGCACTATTTATTCTATGGTGCTTGGCATCTGGTTTAGGTTGGGTCAATCCTTATTTATTGCCTAAACCGGCGAGTGTTTATGTTGCGTTCGTTGAACTAATTGAAGATGGCACTTTGTTTAACCACATTAGTGCTAGTTTAGGGAGAGCTTTTGGCGGATATTTTTTAGCTGTGCTGATTGCTCTGCCAATGGGGTATTTCTTTGCTAAATATGAAACGTTACATATTCAATCTCGATTGATTCTAGAAAGTTTGCGAATGATCCCACCTCTCTCGCTCATTCCACTACTTATTTTATGGCTTGGAATTGGAGAGGTGGCTAAATTAACCATTGTGTTGCTGGCTAGTTTTTTCCCGATTTATTTAAATGCCTATAGTGGTTTTAAACAACTTGATTATCGCTATGGAGAATTGGCTAAAACACTCAATCTCAATACCTTTGAAAAAATTAAGCACATAGAATTTCCCGGTGCTTTGCCTGCTGTATTTACTGGTCTTCGGTTGGGATTTGGATATAGCTGGCGAGCGTTGGTAAGCGCAGAACTTATCGCTGCTTCATCTGGTTTAGGTTATTTAATCTCTGATGCCTCTGAAATGGCTCGTACAGATCAAGTCTTTGTTGGGATCGTTATGATCGCTCTATTAGGGATTACCGGGGATTGGATTTTTCAGCGTATTTTGAAAAAGGTAGCGCCTTGGAGTCATCAATGAGTGCGGTCAATATTGAAAAGGTAAGTTTTCGCTATCCGGGGCGAGATGATTGGGTGCTGAGGGACTTTTCATTGAATATTCCTGAACACAAAGTCTTGGCTGTTATCGGTAAGAGCGGTTGCGGTAAGAGTACCCTAATTCGATTGATTTCAGGCTTACTGACCCCGATTAAAGGACAGATAAATATTGCTCCCTCTCAAAGAGTAGGGGTGGTGTTTCAGGATCCTCGTCTATTGCCTTGGAAAACAGTTTTTGAAAATGTGGCTTTACCTATTCGCAACCAATCAAAAACTGAGCAAAAAAAAATTGTGCGAGAAGTACTCGATTTAGTGGGGTTAAGCCACACGGAAACATATTATCCTTTAGAACTATCCGGAGGCATGGCTCAGAGAGCGGCTTTAGCGCGCGCTTTGGTTCAATCCCCAGATATTTTGTTAATGGATGAACCGTTTGGAGCGTTAGATGCTATCACTCGCTCTCAAATTCAAATTGATTTTGAATCAATTCAGCAACACAAAAAAATGACAGTTCTCCTTATTACTCATGAAGTCAATGAGGCAGTCCGACTGGCAGATCGTGTAACAGTACTGGCCAATGCACAAGTTTTGGAAACTTTGGATATAGCTCTTGATCACCCAAGAGCGGTCACTAATATGCAAGTGGTTCAGTATGCCGCAAAAGTTTTAAATCTTTTAACTCATTCATAGGGGATAAAAAATGAGACTAAAAAAGATATTGATGATTAGTGCAATGTTACTGACAGGTTCTTTAATGGGAATGGCGCATGCCGCACCGGATCAGATCAATATTGCCTATGTTAAATCACCGTTTAATCTTCAAAATATCGTCATGAAACAAAATCAATTACTTGAAAAAGAGTTTCAAAAGGATGGTATTAAGATTAATTGGGTTTCAATCAATTCCGGCGCACAGCAAGCCCAAGCAATGGCAGCCGGTTCTCTTGATGTCAGCGCCGTCATGAATACCGCTTCGCTTTTAATGGCTAATGGGGCTGGCAATAAAGTGTATGTGGCTACCGGAGTTGCCCGGCCGACACAAGTGTTTGCGATTGTTGGTCAGCCGGGTAAGCAAATGAAAATAGAGGATTTAAAAGGTAAAAAAGTAGCGGGTCCGAAAGGAACAGCCCTACACCAAATCTTGGTGGCGGCTTTGAAATCCAAGGGTATGACCATCAATGATGTGGAATTCCTGCAAATGGATCCGGGAAAAGCCCAAGCGGCACTGCTTGGTAAACACGTTGATGCGGCGCTGTTGGCGGCTGGTTTAATTATTAAAGCTAATCAAGCCGGTGCCAAGACTATTGTTACCGCCGACGGTTTTGTCAATCCTTTATTGGTAATGGCTGTTAGTGAAAAATTCGCTAAAGAAAATCCGGCTTTGCTGCAGCGAATTGTCAAAGTTCATCGTCAAACCACTCAATGGATTTCGGATAACTATGAAAAAGCTATCACGATGGGAGCCAAGGAAGAAGGTGTTAGCTTTGATGATGCGAAAAAACTTGCTCAATGGAGCCATTATTTTGATGTCATCACCGAACAAGATATGCAGAGTCTGAAATTAGACCAGGACTTCTTATTGGAAAATGGGATGATGCAAAATAAGGTTAATACGGATCAGCTGGTTTTACCCATGGCTCGTCAATAGCGTTCTTTAAACACATTGGGGTTTTTTCCCCAATGTGTTATTGCGGAACGAACCATTTCAAATAAGCGTGGATCAAAGCGCCGAGTGTGAGCGCTAATGCGAAGAGTACTTCAAGCTTAACAGTGGCAAACAATGTAGCATTTAACTCCAGTCCCTTTCTGACCGTGAGTTCTAGAGGTAATTTCCACGCTTTAATGAGCGTAACAAGCACGAGTAAATACGGATAACGAGTCCAGTCCATCGCAACGATGCAAAGAATCAATGCATAGGGGGCAAAAAGCATTATTTTGTAGGCGGCAATGGTCATCGACTGACCAAGAACGACCGCCATGGTATAACGATGAATCGACTCATCGTGCTCTCTGTCTCGAAAGTTATTAACGCACAAAACAGCTGCGGCAATTAATCCTAATGCGCATCCCACTAGCAAAATATTGACCGAAATATCCTGAACCTGAAGATAGTATGTGCCTGACGTGGCTACTAAGCCGAAGAATATAAAAACGACAATTTCTCCATAAGGGGAGTAAGCGATTGGTTTAGGGCCACCCATGTATAGATAGGCCGCTGCAATAGAAAACAATGTGACTAAAAGGAAAAACCAGTGCGTTAAATAAATGAAATAAACCGTGATTCCGATCGCCAATAATGAGGCGACAAGTATGCCCTTTTCAACATCTTTGATACTTAATAACCCCAAAGAAGTGGCTCTAGGCAATCCTTTTCGATTGGTACGTTCCGCTTTTCTTTTAGTGTAACCGGAGTCATTTTCCATATTTGTCACGGCTTGCATGACAATAGCCAGTAAAGCCGTTAAAAAGGCTGTGAGCCAGTTAATGGAACCGGTATCGGAAAGACAAACAGCCAAAGAGGCTAAAACCGGAGCAACAGCAACTCCAAAAGTTTTCGGACGAATGGCTAGCAACCAGGCTCCCATGGAACGAGGAGCGACATCTGTAGGATTTGTCATTAAAGTACAACCTTGACCATGGGGTGATGAGTAAGTGCCATGTAAATTGAGTCAAGTTGCTCTCGGCTGGTTGCATGCACAACAACATGTAACGCCTCGTACCGACCTTGCTTGCTGGGACGTCTCGCAATAGTCTCAGGATTGAATAATGGATCAAATTCTTTGATGAGTTGCCCGATTGTTGAGGCAAATTCAGGAGCGGAAAATCCCATGACTTTAATGGGGAAATCACACGGAAATTGTAAAAGTTCTTTTTCTTGCATTGTCATATCCCATCATTGTAATCCAAAGATTGCTTTTAAACGTTGCAGTTGTCGCAACCAAAAATTAGATTTCTGCACATCATGCAAAGCGATCAATTCAGTGTTGGCGATTACTTTTCCACTAAATGAAACGGTGATTTCACCGATTTTCTCTCCTTGTTTAATGGGGGCTACTAAAGGGTCAAGCCGGGTGACCGTAGCTGAAAACCCTTTTTCTCCTTTCTGCAAAATGGCATCTCGAGGTAAGGTGACATAGAGGTTTTCTTTAACACCCACACGCACTTTAGCGTCATCTGTCAGTTCTACGGGGAGACGGTCAATGGTCTCGTTAGCAGGGTAAAGCAGGAGGGTTTTGTAGTTGTCCGCTCCCCAATTCACCAATTTCATTGTGTCTGTCGTATTTTCACGATCAGAATCGGCTCCCATGGTCACCGCCAATAGCTCCCGTGAAAAACGCGTATTCGCTTCGAGATAGTCGCGCGAGTAATAAATTACGCTTTCCCACGACTGCATTTGGAAGTTTGAACGATGCAGGCCTTTTATAGAATCCGTTCGCCATAGAAAGCTATTGCTGTTATTGTGATTCAATACACCGTTGTTAATGCTTTTAATAGTCCAGAAATCACTTAATTCGGGACAATCATTCAACAATGCATTGGCCAAAATTAAAGTATCCCGAGCACTGGTGTAGTGTTGATTCGTGTTGGCTCCAATAATTGAACTGTAATGCGTATTTTTCATGCCGAGCGCTTTTGCATTGTCATTCATTTTCTCAATAAAACGCTCAACTGTTTTATAGACTCCTTCAGCCAATGCCACTGCCGCATCATTGGCCCCCATGACAGCCACCGCTTTTTCAAGATTAGAAACAGAAACTGTTTGATTGGGTTCTAAATAAAAACGAGCCGCATTTAACGGAGGAATCGATAAGGCGTCGTTGTTGATTGTCACAAGAGAGCTGCGGTTAATGACGTTCTCTTTAATTGCTTGTTCCGTCGTATACAGCACCATCAGTAAAACAGTATTGCCTGGATTGACGCGTTTATCGGCGTTTTTGTGAGCCAAAGTTGTATTGGTCAGTCGATCAATCAGAACCCAGGATTCAGACTGGAGTTGGGGAGGGGTGGTAGCAGCGTTAACTGTGCCTAAAAAGTGACACAGAATAAAAACCAGGAGAAAAAACTGTTTTATCATTCGAGAAATATTATTGACAAAGATCTTTGTAATGGTAGGTAATTTTAACGTAAGCGAATCATTTTAAAGGATTTTTATCGCTTTCCACTACCAATGAGGGCTTTATTGTTTCAATTTGTTCAACTTATAAAAATAGTTTATGTCAAAGTACTCTTTAAATTCAGTCAGTTACGAAATTGTTGAGCAAACAGGTTCAACTAACACGGATTTGTTAGAACGTATTAGAAAGCATGGATTAAAAACAATTGTTGCAAGACAGGCTCTCATTCAAACTCAAGGACGTGGAACTAGAGGGCGGGTTTGGGACAGTCATGGCGATTGCCTGATGTTTTCTGTTGCTCTACCTATCGGAAATGATCTTAGACGTATAAAAGGAGTTACGTTGGCCATCGGAGCATTTATTGCTTTGGCTCTGAGAGAAAGATCGGTGCCGGCTCGAGTGAAATGGCCCAATGACATTTTGCTTTTTGATCAAAAATTGGCGGGAATCTTAGTTGAAACTGCGAAGGGACCCAATCGAGATTATGGTCTGGTGGTTGGAATAGGCTTAAATTTAAAAAAGCGAAATAGCGCCTATGCTGCTTTATCAGACAGTATCCGAGAATCAGAGATAGAAAAGACAAATTGGATGGAGGTTTTCACTCAATGCATTATAGAGGCGGTATCTGAGGTTATGAACAACGGGTTGGGACGCATCCAATTGCTCTGGGATACAATAGCAGCATATAAAAATCAAAGGGTACGCATTACCGAAGAAAATCAACAACCATACGAAGCCGTTGTAGTTGGCATTGATGAAAATGGATCTTTATTAGTTCAATGTGACTCAGAGACTAAGACACTGGTTTCCGGTATGGTCAGAATACAATACAAGAAATGAATCTACTGATTGACTTAGGCAATACCGCTTTAAAGTGGGCCACTTCAGATGAGCCCGAGTCTCCTCATACTTTAGTGCATGGGGGATCTCATCATTTTTCAGAAAAGTTGCTTCAAGCGCTTCAAGGCCAGTCTTTTGAACATGTTTATGGTTGTTCAGTCGCTTCCAGGGATTTGACTTTATCTGTTTCACGTTTAGTGGAGTCTTTGGGGGTAAAAATCACTTGGCTAAAAGCTCAACAAAGGTATCAAGGTGAGTTTGTTTTACGCAACTCGTACAAAACACCTACCCAATTAGGGTCGGATCGATGGCATGCGGCTATTGGCGCGGTTAGTTTTCTTCCTCAACAGCCTTTATTGGTAGTGCACGTGGGAACAGCGACAACAGTTGATTGCGTGTTTCCTGAAGACGGGGAAATGGTTTTTGCTGGAGGACGTATTGCACCAGGAGTCGTGTTAATGCGGGATAGTCTTGTGACGGGAACCGCCACGTTACCAAAAGCTGATGGTGAGTATGCAGATTTCCCGACTGATACGATGACGGGTATCGTGACGGGCATCGTGGATTCGCAATTGGGATTAATTGAAAGAGGAATGCGGGTGATGCAACAGCACCATTTTGAACCGACTTTAGTTTTAGCCGGTGGTGCGGTTGCTCGTTTTGCGCCTTATCTTATGAAAGAATTTCCCGACAGTATTGTTAAGCATAATTTGGTCTTAAGAGGATTGGCGCTTCGCTCTAAGGGGGCGGTTTTATGAAAAAATTGGCGCTTGTTTTGTGCTTAGTTTGTTTTGGTTATTACGGTTGGGATGCTGCTAAAGATTGGCTTCTTCCTCCGTCAGAAAATGAACTGAGTGTAAACGACGCGGCTATGTCTCGGGCAGAGGTTTTTCCCTCTGCCATGCAAAACATTGTGCCTGTTCAAGATTTACCAGCTTATATTGATCAACAGCGAGAGTTAATGAAACAACAAAGCTCAATTGAGCGCGTTGAGTTAAAAACAGAAAACGAGCCGATAGATCACTCTCCATTGCCTGATCCTTCACCTATTTTCAAACCGAGTAAAACAAGTGACGCCGCTTCTGTGAACGTAAGTACTTGTTTTCAAATGGGACCTTTGCCTCGAAGTGCCTTACCTTCCATTAATCGCTCCATTGAGTCAGCTGGTTTGCTAGAAGTGGTTCGTGTGGATTCGATCCTCAATCCGGATTCTTATGTTGTTTTTATTATTCCTACAACAACGGAAAAAGGGGCCCGTGCTCTAATGACTCAAGTTCGTAAACGGGGATATAAATCAGCGGTTGTTGTTACGGAGGGGCCGTTATTAAATGCCGTGCAATTGGGACGCTTTCAAGATCAAAACAAGGCGGAGCAATTTTTTGAAGATGCCAAACAACGATTGCACATGAACGATTTGCGCATGACAAGACTGATAGGCAAACCGAGCAATAGTGTCACCCTGACATTTAACGCTTTAACGGAAGCACAAGTTCAAGCTCTCCAAGGGCTTGCCAAGAAACACAAACAAGCCCTCAAAGAATGTGTTTACTAAAATAGTTGTTTTAATTTTTCTCGAACTACCTCTGCGCAACGATCTGCACTTGTTTGCCACGCCGCCAATTGCTCGCTGTTAACTTCTCGTTGTTTTATTCCCCAAATCGATTCGGGGAAGTGAGAATCGTTTTTAAATCTCGCGATCACATGCCAATGTAAATGCGGCACCATGTTGCCGAATTGGGCCCAATTGACTTTATCCGGACGCATTTCAGAACGAATCACTTTTTCAACTTCAATCAGTATTTTTTCAAGCATTCGCCGATCTTCGTCATCCAAGTCAGACATCTCAGCTACATGATCATTCCAAATGACTCTGAAGTACCCTGGAAAGTTCACGTCCTCGACTTGAATAACGCGCAACTTTTCATTTTTCCAAATGACTTTTTCAACATTCGGATGGCATAAAACACAATTCATTTTTACTCCGAAATTTGATCACAAATTAATGAATGGGGCGATAGTAAGTGTTGTTTTTGATAGGCTCTCCCTCAATCAACTCAACACCTCCAGTTCCATCATCCACCAAGTGGTAGTCCCATTTTTTTCTACCATTAGAGTCTTCCAACCAAACGGCCACCGGCCAATCAAGTTCATCAAGATTGCCATTAATGAAGTCTTTTGCTTCCAGAACTGTTGCAAAATTCTCCGCGAAGTCTCCATAGTCGACTATCACTTCGGTCACAACGTCTCTTCTCATAATTTGCCTCTAGACACTACTGAGCACTTGTGCGACAACTGCTGTGAGTTTTTTGGTGTACTCAATATCTAAAGATTCATCTGGAGCATGGGCATTGGATTGAGGACCAAGAACACCAGTTAGAATGAAAGCGCTTTGAGGGAATAATTTTTCAAAAGTGTTGATGATTGAAATAGACCCCCCTTGTCCGGTGAAAACAGCTTCTTTCCCAAAAACCTCTTGAGAGGCCTTGTTAAATAAATTTTCGATACAAGCCGACTGTTCTTTGGCGGACCAGCCTGGGTGATTTTCAGGGTATTGCCAGGTGACTTTACAACCGTAGGGGATATTGGTTGTCAAAGCATTCTCTATGTCTTGTTGAGCTGCTTTGAAATCAATATTAGGCGGAACTCTCATGGACAATCGAAAGGCGACGGCGCCTTGGACGACATTGCCAGCGTCCTCAATACGCGGCATTCCGTCCACTCCAATGACCGTTAGGGCGGGGTTCCATGTTTGCTGAATCAAAATTTCATGATTGGTGCAGTGTTTGACTTGAACCCCTTCCAGCAAAGGAGCGTGATTCCACACCAAATCTCCCAGCACATCACTTGCCCGTTTCAATTGTTCTACGCGTCTTGTTGGGATCGATGTGTGGCAGGAGGCAATTTTGACAAAGCCAGTAGCAGGATCATGTAGTCGGTTGATTAGTGCTTGCGCGACAGAGAAGGGATCCGGGACCATTCCGGAGTAACTACCGGAGTGCACCCCATAATGCATGCTCTGTACTCTTAACGTACCCGAGATAACGCCCCGAAGAGAGGTGCTAAGCCATACATGTTCATAATCACCGCAATGGTTATCCAAGACGATGAAGAATTTTGGCTCTCCTAATCGATCTTTTAATTGCTCAAGATAATAGGGTAAGTCAATGGAACCGGATTCTTCTTGGGTTTCAAAAATACCGATGATGCGAGGGTGAGTCAGATTAAGTTTTTTAAGAGCAAACACAGAGGTAATCATGGAAAAAAGGCTATAACCGTCATCGGCCGCGCCTCTTCCGAATAACTTTCCGTTTTCGATGACAGGACTCCAAGCGGAGAGTCCCTTTCTCCATCCGCCAGCTTCCGGTTGCTTATCTAAGTGGCCGTAAAACACGATACTTTCTGTATTGGATGCCGCATTGCTAGGGATATCAACCAATAAGCAAGGTGTTTTACCTTCCTGTTTAATGATTTCGGTTTGGGCCTGCGGCAGTACTTTGGAAATCCAACGCTGTCCTAGTTCACAGCATTGGAGTAAAAAACCGTGTTTTTCCCATTGGCTATCAAAAGCCGTTGACTTTGCGGGAATGCGTATGAAGTCCATCAATGCGGGTTGAGCTTCTTGTTCCCAAAACTCGTCAATAATTTTTTCCAAGGACATATATGAACCTCTAATGAATTTGTACAGGTACTAATTTTTTATTGAGCAGTTGACCGATGGCTTCGGCTTGTGCGGAGGCTTCTTCTTTAGAGGAGAATGCTCCTATCACCACTCGATATAAGTTGCCGTCTTTTTGCACCGTAGCCGGATAAGTGACCTGAGTTTGCACACTTCTAACATAATTTTGGGCATTGATTTCTGAACTGAAAGCGCCGACTTGAATGCTCCAATGAGAGGAGATATCAGTCGTGGCAGCCTGCAGATCTACCTCAGTGCTAACCATTTCATGCTTGGCGGCTTCGGTTAAATTAACGGCTCCTTGTAAATCTTCCGGTGCATCTTCAATACTAAAGGAGGTGGTGAGGGAAGTTTCCACCACAATGGTGTTGGGTTGAGTGATGGCCACATGAGAGCTTGGTTGGGCGGTTTTATTATCGGAGGCCACCTGCGCTAGTTTTGAGGCTCCTCCAATGACACTGGCGATCGCAGCTATGTCAGCACTGTTTTCCTGGACTTTGCTGTCATCAATCAGCTTAATTAGGCCGGAAGCAGAGGCAGGGAGTCTTCCGTTTTTGATATCAGCCATTCGAATTCGTTCAACTTTAACGGGGGCTGTGCCGTTTTTTACATATCCCAATTTACTGGCCGCAGCGTAGGAAAGATCAATAATTCTGTCATCAACAAAGGGGCCTCTGTCGTTGACTCTGACGATGACACTTCTGCCGTTTTTAAGATTGGTAACCTTGGCGTAACTCGGCAATTCCATGGTCTTATGAGCCGCCGTCATGGTGTACATGTTATAAATTTCGCCGGTAGATGTTTTCCTGCCATGAAATTTTTTTCCATACCAGGATGCCGTTCCACGCTCAGTCATAGGCTTATCTCCGGTGACCGGCACGTATCGCTTCCCGCCGACGGAATAAGGTTTATTGGCGCCGCTATGTGGTTTTTCATATTTAGGCACTGCATCTGGCAGGTTGCTGTAGTCGGAATTCGCAAAGAAACCGGAAGGGGGACCATCGTCTTGAAAATAGCCGCCACCACCTGAACAGGCTGTCAACAAAATAGCTGCCGCGGCAATGCATATGGCAGTGTTGGATGGATTTTTTTTCATGGTTATTAGAAATATCAATGCTGAACTGATTATTGCCCAAGATGTTTTTAAAAGCAAAGACTGATACACAAAAACACTTTTGCCACGATTACCTTCGAAGCTCATTTCAAAAGAGGTTTAATCCCAAAGGAGAAGTAAAAGTAATGGAAAATCATTAGAATTCACAGGTTAGCGGTAATGTTGGTTTAAAAAATTACCGGTCAGATTTTTTATCACAAAACGGGGGTTTCTTCCGTTTGTTATTGGAATAGTTTATGACGCTGGCTCTTGAAGATATTCGCCGTATTGCCAACCTCAGTCATTTAGAGCTAAATGATGAAGAGGCGGTTCGCATGCAAGGCGAATTGAACAATATTTTTCAAATGATTGAACGCATTCAGGCCGTGGATACCGAAGGGGTTGAACCGATGCCGCATCCTCATGATGGCTCACAGCGCCTGCGTGAGGATATTGTGCGAGAGGTCAACGATAGAGAAAGCAACATGAAGAACGCTCCTGAACAGGCAGAGGGTCATTTCTTGGTACCGCAGGTGATTGAATAATGGCAAACGAACTTTTTCATGCTTCTGTGGTTGAGTTAAGTGAAAAACTCTCCCGCAAAGAAGTCTCGTCAGTTGAATTGGCCCAAATGTATTTGGACCGTATTGAAAAAAACAAAGATTTGAATGCTTACCTGGACGTTAGGCCGGAGGCGACTCTGCAGCAAGCAGCTCTGGCCGACCAAAGAATCGCTCAGGGGCAAGCTACTCGGTTGACCGGCATCCCCATTGCTCATAAAGATCTTTTTGTTACTAAAGAATGGGCAACGACCGCAGCCAGCAAAATGCTTGATGGATACATGAGCCCATTTAATGCAACCGTGGTTGAAAACCTAAATAAAGCCGGCATGGTTTGCTTAGGTAAGCTCAATTGCGATGAATTTGCCATGGGGGGCGGAAATGAAAACTCTGCCTTCGGCAAAGTTCTCAATCCTTGGAATAAAGACTGTGTTCCCGGTGGATCCTCTGGGGGTTCGTCGAGCGCAGTGGCTGCCAGTTTGGCTCCTGTGGCTACCGGTACAGACACTGGCGGTTCTATTCGAGAACCGGCTGTTTTCACAGGGGTAACGGGGTTAAAGCCGACTTATGGCCGTCCCAGTCGCTGGGGTGTGATCGCGTTTGCTTCCAGCCTGGATACGCCGGGGGTGCTAGCTCGGTCAGCTGAAGACTGTGCTTGGGTCATGAACGAGATGATCGAATTTGATCCAAAAGACTCTACTTGTGTGGATCTTCCAAAGGAAGACTTTACTCGATATCTTGACATGAGCATGGACGGAGTCAAAATCGGAGTCCCCCGTAGTTGGTTTGCGAAGGGACTCGATGAAGAGTTATCGGTCAGCATCGAGAATGTAATCCGCACCTACGAAAAAATGGGAGCGAAAATTGTCGACATTGAGCTGCCGACCGTTGACTTGGGGGTTCCAGTTTATTACGTGGTGGCCTGTGCGGAAGCTTCTTCTAATCTGAGTCGTTACGATGGTGTGCGTTATGGTTATCGTGCCAAACACTATACGGACATTCAGGACATGATCAAGCGCAGTCGCTCTGAAGCGCTAGGGGCGGAGCCGCAACGTCGAATCATGATCGGCACATACGTTCTTTCACATGGCTACTATGACGCATACTACATTAAGGCGCAACGGGTTCGCCGCTTAATTGCCAATGAACTCAATAGTGTTTGCAAAGAAGTGGATGCCATTATCAGCCCTGCCGCTACCGGTCCAGCTTATCACTTCGGAGAAAAGAGTGATCCGGTTCAGGCTTATTTAAGTGATCTCTACACAGTGCCCGTGTCCTTGGCAGGTTTGCCAGGGATGGGGCTGCCTTGCGGTATCCATTCAAACGGGTTGCCGCTCGGATTCCAACTTGTGAGCGCTCGATTTAATGAAGCAAAGCTTTTAGGTCTGGCCCATCGATATCAATGTGAAACGGATTGGCACAAACGCATTCCGGCCGGATACTGATAAAGGATAAAAATATGCAATGGGAAGTTGTGATTGGTCTAGAAACGCACGTTCAGCTTTCAACCAAAACGAAGATTTTCTCGGCTGCTTCAACTGATTTTGGAGCAGAACCTAACACACACGCTTGCGTCGTTGACTTAGCTTTACCCGGAACGTTGCCCGTTTTAAATAAAGGGGCGGTGGAAAAGGCCATGAAGTTCGGGTTGGCCATTGGTGCCCAAGTGGCTTCCAGGTCCATCTTTGACCGTAAAAATTATTTTTATCCGGATTTGCCCAAGGGATACCAAATTAGTCAATTTGAGTGGCCAGTGGTTATTGGCGGACAAGTTTCTTTTATGGTCACACCCAAAAAGGGTGAGCCCTACATGAAGACTCTGAATTTGACACGAGCCCACCTTGAAGAAGACGCTGGCAAGAGTGTGCATGGTCTTGAAGTCGGACAAAGCGGCATTGACCTTAATCGAGCCGGGACGCCGTTACTTGAAATTGTGACAGAACCGGAATTGCGGTCGGCGGAAGAAGCGGTTGCGTACGCACGTACGTTGCATGCGTTGGTTGTCTGGCTGGGTATTAGCCACGGTGACATGCAAAACGGTAATTTCCGTTGTGACGCGAATGTCAGCGTTCGTCCGGTGGGGCAGAAGGAATTTGGAACCCGCTGCGAAATCAAGAATCTTAATTCGTTTCGGTTCCTCCAAGAAGCAATCGAATATGAGGTTCGCCGACAAATCGAACTAATTGAAGATGGGGGCAAAGTTGTCCAAGCAACACGCTTGTACAATCCTGACACGGGAGAAACCCGTGAAATGCGCTCCAAAGAAGATTCGATGGACTATCGTTATTTCCCGGATCCGGATTTGCTGCCGCTTGATATTTCAGATGAATGGCTGCAGCAGGTTCGTGCTGAGATGCCAGAATTGCCTGAGCAAATGCGAGCCCGTTTAACAAAGGATTTCGGTTTGTCAGACTATGATGCTTCCATCTTAACGTCTTCGAAACCGTTGGCGGACTACTACTTGGCGGTTGCTCAAAATGTGAGCGACAAGAAGATTGCTGCCAATTGGGTAATGGGTGAAGTTTCTGCCGCTCTGAATCAAGAGGGCATGACGATCGAAACATTACCGGTTACCCCCGATAAGTTGTCTGCGTTAATTGGACGAGTATTAGATAACACGATCAATAATAAAGGCGCTAAGAAAATTTTCTCAGCAATAATGGAAGGTCGTTCTGAGAGTGTAGACGCCCTGATTGATCAACTGGGATTGAAGCAGATTTCAGACACTGGAGCGATTGAAAAAATTGTTGATGAAGTCATCGCTAACAATCCGAAGAATGTCGAAGAATTCCGAGCGGGTAAAGAAAAAGCCCTCAACGGATTAGTCGGTCAAGTGATGAAAGCAAGCAAGGGGAAAGCCAACCCTGCTCAAGTCAATCAATTGTTGAGAAAGAAACTAGCTTAATTAATAGGATTAATCCCTTGGCCGTTTGGTCAAGGGATTGTTTTAAGTTAAGCTCCGTAGCGATCGCGGTAGGCCTGCACGGCTTGTTTGTAGTTACGGGCTTGTTGCGCCATTGGGGTGTCCTCGTCCATGAATGCCAATAAATCTTTCAAATTAATGATGGAAATAACTGGCATGTGGAATGTGTTGATAACGTCTTGTACAGCAGAGACTTCAGTCATTTGTTCGGCATTGCCGCCCTTTTCCATACGATCGAGCGCAATTAAAACTCCGCTAGCTTGGGCTCCGGCTGCTTGAATCAATTTAACTGATTCGCGAACAGAGGTGCCGGCTGAGATGACATCATCAATAACGATCACTTTACCTTGTAAAGGGGCGCCGATGATCATTCCACCTTCACCATGATCCTTGGCCTCTTTTCGGTTAAAGGCGTAGGGAATGTCGCAACCCATTTCGGACAATTTGACAGCAACAGCGGCGGCCAAGGGAATGCCTTTATAGGCTGGTCCGAAGATCATATCGAACTCGATTTTACCTTCTTGTCGGGCAGTCAAAAGCGTCTGCGCATAAAACTCTGCTAATTTGCCAAGCGTTTTGCCAGTATTAAACAAACCCAAGTTAAAAAAGTACGGAGAGAGTCGTCCGGCTTTTGTTTTAAATTCTCCGAAACGAAGGACATTTGTATTAAGAGCAAATTCAATAAATTGATGTTGTAAAGACATGATAAGGGTCCAACAAAATTCTTGATGATTCAGGATAATTACCCAAGGAACAAATTTTAACGAGAAAAGAAATGTTGCGCATTATTACTTTTAATGCAAATGGTTTGCGTTCTGCGTCCCAGAAAAAGTTTTGGGATTGGTTTGATCAGCAAAATGCTGATATTTTGTGTGTTCAAGAATTAAAGGGGCAGGAAGCGGATTTTAGTGAAACTGTTTTGCACGCCGATCATTACCATCTTTATATGCACACTGCTGAAAAGCGGGGTTATTCAGGTGTGGCTCTTTACAGCAAAATAAAGCCCATTAATGTTCAAATAGGATTCGGTAACGAAGAGTTTGACGCAGAGGGACGTTGCGTTCAAGCAGAATTTGAGGATTTTATTGTTGTTTCCGTCTATTTCCCGTCCGGCACCAGTTCAGACGATAGGCAAGAGGCAAAGTATCGTTTCTTGGACGCTTTTGGAAAGTTTTTAAATCAACTGCGTGCCAGGGGTAAAGAAATAGTATTTTGTGGCGATGTCAATATTGCTCATAAGGAAATTGATTTAAAGAATTGGAAAGGAAATTTAACGCATTCTGGTTTTTTACCTAAGGAACGACAATGGTTGACTGATTTATTCAGCAGCGGTTGGGTAGATGTTTTTAGACTATTGGAACCCACAAAAGAGCAATACACGTGGTGGAGTCAGCGAGGCCAGGCAAGAGCGAAAAACGTAGGTTGGCGTATAGACTATCAAATCGCCACCCCGGCTTTTGCGAAAAAAGCATTAAAGACATTCGTTTATAGTGATGAAAAATTTTCTGATCATGCTCCGCTCTTAATTGATTATGAGGAATAGGGATGCAACTCGAGCAAGTGCTTTTTACGCAGGGCTTTGGAACCCGCCATGAGTGCCGGGGGCTGATTGTTAACGGACGAGTTAGTGTAAACAATGAGATCCTGAGGGATCCCTATCAAGAGGTGCAGACCGCTGATTTAATTTTTTGCGTGGACGGCACGCCTTGGCCCTATTTAGAAAAAGCGATCGTGGCGTTAAATAAACCGGCCGGTTACGAGTGCTCGCGCAAGCCGATCCATCATCCTTCGGTTCTTTCTTTGTTACCGGCTCCTTTAAGGAATCGGGGAGTGCAGCCCGTTGGTCGTTTGGATGAGGATACAACGGGGTTATTGATTTTGACTGACGATGGGGTGTTATTACATCGTTTGACTCATCCAAAAAGACATGTTTCTAAAACATATCGTGTTGGCGTGAAACACGTAATGACTGAATCAATGCTGCAAAAGCTTCTTGAAGGAGTGTTTTTGGCTGGGGAAAACCAACCTGTTGCCGCGACACATGTTCAGTTAATTGAAGAACGAATTTTTGAAATGAGCATTACCCAAGGGAAATACCATCAAGTCAAGCGCATGGTGGCCGCGGTTGGTAATCGGGTACACAGTTTGCATCGTGTGGCATTCGGAAAGTTTTCGTTGCCAGACACTTTGCCTAGTTCTCGCTGGTGTTTTATTAACAAAGAGGATTTGCTTTAAAAATGTCGCAACCCATTTCGAAGACCCAGTCTTGGTTGACGGCCTTGTCTGTTTATACAAGGCCTCAGGCTTTGCGCATGTTCTTCTTGGGTTTTTCTTCCGGTCTGCCTCTGCTTTTGGTGTTGGGGACACTTTCGTTTTGGTTGCGTGAAGCTCAAATTGAGCTCAGCACCATAGGAATGGTCACATGGGTTGGTTTGGCTTATGGGTTTAAGTGGGCTTGGGCCCCATTGGTTGATCGGTTTGAATTGCCGCTATTGGGTAAACTCCTCGGGCGCCGTCGTTCTTGGTTGTTATTCTCACAATGTGTGGTGTTGATGAGCTTGATGGCCATGGGTTTTTGTGACCCACAAAAGAATTTCGGGGTGATGATTTGTTTTACCGCTCTGACCGCTTTTGCTTCCGCCACTCAAGATATCGCCTTGGATGCCTACCGTATTGAATGCGCAGAACTTTCGGAGCAGGCGGCATTGGCCGCCACTTATCAAACGGGTTATCGGTTGGCCATGATATGGGCAGGAGCGGGAGCCCTAGCCCTGGCAGCCTATTTTTCTGATAACTCATTGGCCTATGACCCTCAGGCCTGGCATCTGGCTTATTGTGTCATGGCCGCAACGATGTTGGTGGGGATTTCCACAGTTTTGCTCTCTCCTGAACCCCAACAAGGTGCAAAACACGAAACCCAGCGGCAAACTATCGCACGAAGACAGCTTTGTCAGAAAAAACACCCATTTTGGTCAGAAAAAAGAGTTCATTTATCGGTTTGGTTTTACGAGGCCGCGTGTTTGCCTTTTATCGATTTCTTCTCACGTTTTCGTTGGCATGCTTTAATCATTCTTTTATTAATAGCAACTTACCGTATTTCCGATGTTGTCATGGGGGTGATGGCGAATCCTTTTTATCAGGACTTGGGTTTTACGAAGCAGGAAGTGGCGGCGGTTTCTAAAGTATTCGGTGTTGTGATGACTCTTTTAGGAGCCTTTATCGGTGGGATAATCAGCGCCAAATGGGGAGTGATGAAAACGCTTTTCTTGGGAGGTTTGCTATCGGCACTGACAAATTTATTATTTTCGTGGTTGGCTCTCCAGGGGCATCATTTACCCTATTTGGTTATGACGGTTAGCGCGGATAATTTAGCTGCTGGGATTGCCTCAGTTGCTTTTTTGGCCTACCTTTCTGGTTTAACCAATGTGGCCTATACTGCGACACAGTATGCGTTGTTTAGCTCGGTTATGCTTCTGTTGCCTAAGTTTTTAGCGGGCTTCTCAGGCTTCATAGTTGAAAGCATTGGCTATAGCCTGTTCTTTGTCTCCACGGCTTTGATGGGAGTGCCGGTTTTAGTGTTAGTTGTTTGGGCAGCGCGCTTCAGAGAAAAAGTGAAAAGTTAGCGGTGCCGTCTTGTTTGTTTCTTTGGGTTGCTTGGTGTTTTTTTGTTTGCAAAACCTCTTGTAACGGCTGCGACTTGCTTAATACATAAAGCCATATCTTCAATTGCATCATCTAAATTTTCAAGCGGTGAATCGGATAGCAGTTCGTCTCGGACAGGGGCGAAATCGCCGATTTCATCATCAGGTAAATGCCGCCAAATGCCGATAAGTGACGAGGCGACGGCAGGTTCTTCCGAATCGAGCAAGCCTGGCCAAGTTTGCGCCGCCGTTAAAAAACCGGAGGCAAACGGTTTTAAAGCAACTAACTCTTCTTCACCGTGCAAGGGATTTCCGTTATCATCTTCAGGGTCATACACAATAGGATCGATCGGTTGTAGGTGAGCCAATCGGTAATTGATTTCCTTGTATCGCCTGTACAAAAGTTCTTCCAAAAGTGTTTGCTTTTGTTCTTCGAGCGATGAACTTGTCGCACCTGGAGCGCAGAAAATCAAGGGCATCCACTCCGACGGACTAATTTCCTGCGGCAGCAGGCAAAGGGCGGTTAAAAAACCATCGGCCTGAGAGGCATCCATGGCGAGGCTTTTTTCATCAATTTGACTGAGTAGCTCGTCAAGCAAAACAAATTCGTTTTCTTTTAATGCCGGATTGGAAGAAGTGTGCGTCATGGGACTAAACAAAAGTGAAGGATGCCGAGATTATAAATCGGCGTCACTATCTAACGAAAATTTAAAAGGATCAAAAATATGGGAGTGATCGTTTTTCGTTCAAAGGCAAGCGGTGAAGTGATTATGATGAGAGGGCACGTTGAACCGGTATTTAAGGACGCCGGCATTATTTTTCATGAAAAAGGTGCGTTTCTAGCAGAGGATTTGCCTGGCGTTATTGCTTCCTTAGAGACTGTGATTGAAAGGCTCGCGCAATGTGAAGTTCCTGAGGATGAGGACGAGGCTAAGGAAAAACCGGCCATGTTGGCAAACGTGGCTATCAAAACTCGGTTTTATGCTTTGATGAAGCTATTGCGAAAAGCTTGCGACAAAAAAGTCAATGTACATTGGGAGCCGTTGAATTAGTTACTCCAGAATGATCGAGTAAAGATCACAAATACCGTAAACAGTTCAAGACGACCGACAAACATGCAGAAAGATCCGACCCAAAGATGCACAGGGTTGCAGGCCGCGTAGTTATGCGCGGGGCCAACCGAGCCCAAGCCTGGTCCGGTATTGGCTATGCAGGCAAGCACTGTCGAAAAGGCCTCAACGAGATTGACACCGGACATCATGATAATGAGCGTGCAAATAATGACAACGGAGACGTGAAGGGCGAAGAAAGCAGAAACAGTAGCGGCTAAATTTTCAGAAATGGTGTGTTTACCCAATCGAAGGGGTAAAAAATCGCGAGGTCTCAGTAACGTGTGAAGGCATAAAATGGCTCGCTTCATAAAGATCAATAAGCGAATCATTTTTACACCCCCGCCGGTTGAACCAGAGCAAGAAGCAAACAAACTGCCGATTAAAAGCAAAAACCCTAGAGATGATGGCCAAAGTTCATAATTTTCGGTCGTGTAGCCGGTGGTTGAAAGCAACGAGGCAACATTAAAAAGAGAATGGCGCAAAGTTATTTGCCAGGTCGGGTAAACCTGATTAATTGTTAAAACGCCGAAAACGATCGCCACCGCTATCAATAGCGCGATGATCCAAGCTCTGGCTTCAATATCAGTGAAATAAGATGAGATTGAGCGTTGACGCCAAGCGGTGAAGTGCAAAGAAAAATTAAATCCAGAAAAAACGATAAAGGCAACCGCAACCATCTCAATAGCCGCCGAATTGAAGTATCCGATACTTTGATCATAGGGGGTGATGCCGCTTAAACTCATTGTGGTAAACATAAACATGACGGCATCGTCCCAACTCATCCCGGCCCAATGGTAGGCCGCCGCACAGGCGATAGAAGCTAAAATGTAAATGCCGTAAAGCGCTTTGGCTGTATCTGCGATGCGAGGTGTTAAACGGTCATCCTTGAAGAGATTGGAATTTTCCACTTTAAACAGTTGAGCTCCACCCACTCCGAGTAGCGGAAGGATCGCAACGGCCAACACGATGATCCCCATGCCGCCCAACCAAGATAAAAGGCATCGCCAATAGTTTAGCGATAGGGGAAGCTCATCGAGATTGTTGATGGCAGTAGCACCCGTGGTTGTCAAGCAGGATACCGCTTCAAAAAATATACGGTAGTAGGGGATCTCAGGCAAAAGCAATGCCAATGGCAATGAACCGAATAAAACTGCGGAAAACCATGACAGAGTTACGAGCAAGAACCCGTCCCTAGGTTCCAACTCTCTTCGAAAGCGCCTTGTGGACAATAAGAAAAGCAAACCGCAAAATAGGCTGATAGCTGCGGATGTGAAGAACTCGTTTAAAACATTTTCTCCTTCACGAAAAGCGATTCCAATAGGAACTAACTGAGCCAGGGCCAATATGATCAATAATGGTCCCAAGGCGTTCAGTACCGGGAAAAGCAATCGTTCCAGAGTGCGAAACATGATCTTTACTCTTAGAAGAAGCCGACATCGACTTCAAAAAGATGTTCAATACGTTGGATAACTTTCTTGTTGGGAACAAATAAAATCAGGTGATCGTCATCCATAACATTTAAATCGGGTTCGGCCATCAGCACCTCTGCCTCATCGCCTTCCCCCCGAACAATCGCACCGACAGACACTCCTTTCGGGAAGGCTATGTCTCGGAGAGCCTTGCCGACAACTTTTGAACTTTTTTTCGTTCCATGGGCGATGATTTCCAAAGCCTCGGCTTTATCTTGATAGAGTTCTTGAGCATTAACAACATCGCCGTAACGAATGTGGCGCAGCAATTCACCCAAAGAGGCCTGGGTAGGTGAAACGGTCACGTCAACTTCTGTTCCCCTCACAAGATCAGAGTACACTTGATTTTCCAGCAGAACGATACTGCGTTTAGCTCCTAAACGCTTGGCTAAAAGTGCCGTCATGATGTTTGTTTCATCGTTGTTGGAAAGAGCAACCACGACATCAGCTTGATCGATCCCTTCCTGCATTAACGCCAAAGTATCGTCATGTTTAACTAGAGACACAGAAACCTTGCTGCTACTGAATCGTTTGGAGAGGTCGGCAGCTACCGCTTCTTTCCCTTCGAAAATCTTAATTCTTCGTTTTGAGCGTGTCGGCTCTAATTTATGAGTTAAAAGCCCTGACAATTCCCCTCCGTTTAGCAGGACAATTGTTTCGGCTTTTTCAAAGGGATGCAGTGCTTCGATGACCGTTTCGGCACAGTCGCTGGAGACTAAAACGGTGATCTCATCGTCAGTCTCAATGACGGTATCATTGCGGCACTCCAATCGACGATTGCGTCGATAAATGGAAATGAACCGCATTTTGACTTGAGGTAAAAGACGGAACGCCTCTTCAAGCGTTTTTCCTGTTAACGGGGCATCTTGCGTCGAATTGACTGTGAAAAGTGTGAGTTTGTCATCAGCAAAATTTAAAACCTGCTGAGCGGCGGGGAAGGCGATTAATTTAGAAAATTGAGTGGCTAACGCTTGCTCAGGCCAAATAATACTCGTGGCCCGGAAACCTTCTTCTCCGAGAATTCGGGGGTAATGCCTGAGCTCTCCGTCGCGGACTCTGGCAATTCGCATGGGAATGTTAAAAATTTGAGCCGCCAGCGTACAGGCGACCAAATTAGTTTCGTCGTTGGCGGTAACAGCAATCAATAAGTCGGAATCCATGGCGCCCGCGCTGCTGAGTACGGATGGGGAACTGGCATTGCCGACAACCCCTCTCAGGTCAAATCGTTCCTGCAGCTGCGCGATGCGATCGGCAGATTCGTCAACAACAGTGATATCGTTGGCGTCACTAACCAATGTCTCTGCTACCGATCGACCAACTCGGCCTGCTCCCAAAATTAAAATTTTCATAGGCTATCGCGAAAGTCTTAAAAAACAGCGTGTCCCAAAGCGGAAAATTTAGTGTTCATCCTTAGACCATTCGATTCCTAATTGTCGCAGTTTTCTATACAGGTGAGTGCGTTCAAGTTGCGCTTTGGTGGCCACTCGAGTCATGCTGTAATTTTCCTGTTCCAAGAGGTGGGAAAAATACGCGCGTTCAAATTGGTCTCGAGCTTCTCTTAATGGAAGCGAAAAATCTATCTGATCAACTAAAGAAGACGATGGATGGCTTGGCTGATTTTCCTTCTCAGTTGGAGCCGGAGCCGATTGTCTTGTGAGGACAACAGTTTGCTCCATATTTTGTTTGGCAGCTAAGGCGGCACGCAACGCTTCCGTTAATGTTTTTATGGAAGTGGGCTTTTCAAGGAAAGAGTAAGCTCCAAACTTTGTTGCCTCGACAGCCATGTCAATATTTGCATGTCCTGACATCATGATGACAGGACAAGGCAGAGGCCCCTGCGAGGCCCATTCTTTCAATAATGACATACCGTCTGTGTCGGGCATCCAAATGTCGAGCAGAATAACATCGGGCGAACACGAGCGCAAAGCCTGGCGGGCCTCTACGCTATTGGCCGCAACGGTTACGGTATATCCTTCATCGGAAAGAATTTCGCTGAAAAGCTCGCGAATTCCGATTTCATCATCTACAACAAGAACGTTTGCCATGTAAAAAACTTGAGTCTGAGATCACGGTCAGGCCAAATTGACAAAACCAATTGTAACTATAGCACCATTTGATTGGGTGCCATTGAAGTGGCTTCGGTTGGCTATCTTAATCCAACCGCCATGTTCTTCAACAATTTTTTTAACCATCGGAAGACCTAATCCTGTTCCCGTTTCTTTTGTAGTGATATATGGTTCAAAGGCATGATCGAGAATTTGCTCACTAAATCCGGGACCGTCATCTTCTATGGTTAGAACGACTGTCTTATCCTTGCCTTCTCTTTCCACAGAGGTGGAGAGGTGGATATGGCAATCCGATTCGGCACCACATGCCTCTTTCGCATTTGAAAGTAAGTTATGGAGTACTTGTAATAATTGTGCGCGGTCAGCCAATATAGGAGGAAGATTGTTTTCTAAGGATAGCGTAACTGTCGCACCGGCTTGACGGTACAGAAGTGCCACATCGTCAAGTAACTCATTCAAATCCAATGTACGCAAGGTGGGTTTGGGTAACTTCGCATAGTCTCTAAAGTCGTTGACCATCTGTTTAATGGAAGAGACTTGTTCAACAATTGTTTTGGTGTAGCGATTTAATAGCTCTACGTCTTCCTGTGGTAAATGCTTAGATAGTTTGATTTGCATTCGTTCGGCGGCTAATTGTATGGGGGTTAGTGGGTTTTTAATTTCATGGGCCATTCTTCTGGCGACTTCTCCCCAGGCAATCACTCTTTGCGCGGCCACAGCTTGTGTCATATCATCAATCACTATCAAGTATCCGGGGCCATCGTTTAGGGGAACGGAAGAGGTTCTAAGCATTAAGGTTAGGGGTTCTTTCTTTCCTTTTATGGAGAGCGAAGCGTTTTCTTGTTTTAATGAGCGTAAATTTTCACTCAGCATAGGTAAAACTAGTTCGGCGAGAGCAGGATCGGCTTCTTTTAATACCACACCAATTTGAAGCACGCTGTTACCTAGAATCTTCACAGCCCCCATGTTGGCTGAGCGAATGCGTTTTTGGTGATCCAAAACGATAATTCCAGTAGAAAGATTTTCAAGGATGCGCTCTCTGAAGATATTAGATTGTTCCAATTTTTCGCGTCTGCTCTCAAGCGTGTCCATGGCGTCGTTAACTTGTCTCACCATTACGTTGAACGCACGTGTTAATTCGTTAATTTCATCAGCCCCTGTGAATTCTTTAATTGGCTGATAGTGACCGCCAGTGACACGTCTAGTACCTTCGGCCAGTTGCCGGATGGGGGCTGTCATTCGACTTGCAAAAGAAAAAGCAGCCAGTACCGCGCATAATATGGCCAACAATAAGCTTAAGACAAGAGACCAATGGTATATCGTTTGAAGGCCGCTACGGGAAAAAATGATTTGTTGGTAGTCTCTCAAACCGTTAGTGACTGCATTGATGTTGTGGGCTACAGATTCGGGAATTTCAATGCTGACCTGCAAAAAAAGATCATCGGACGAGGAATGATTATTGATGGGAACAATCGTCCGAACTCTCAATACACTACCGTCTTCGTTAGATTCTGAAGTTTCCTCTTCCAAGTCAGAAAAATATCCTTGTTGGCGAACAGTCTGTAAATCCCGTGTTGAAACGATCAGGTCGACGGAAGCCACTGGGGAGGTTTGTGTGAGGATTTGTCCCTGCTCATCAATTAGAAACAAAGTCGCCGAATTCGTCAGATCGCTCATTCGAATTAATTCGTCACTCATTTCCGAAAATGAAATGCTACTTAACCTATCGGCGATGGTGCGGGTGGTCACTAATTGATCATTTTGGATGCGCAACAACGAATTCTGCGCTAGAGCCACTCCGGAATCCAAAGCAGTTTCGACCCTGGAGTCCACCCCTGAGTCAAAAGCCTGAGAAATTAAATGAGTGGAGATTGTGTAGATCAATAATGACGGTAGCAAAGCAACAAATGAAATGGTGCACACAAGAGAGGCAAGCATGCGTGAACCAAATTGGTGTTGACGAAACCGTTTGACTAGTTTGGAAATTAAGGAAATAACTGTAATCAATAATCCCAAGGCGACCAGGGCGTTAATGATCAGCAAAAGGGGAAAATAAGGTTCTAATTTTTGAGAAACTGAACCAGCGGACGTGAGTAAAAACAACAAAATAACTACGACCGCTAAACCAATGCTCGCGCTGTATCGTAAGCGATATTTCATTGCGCACTATCCTTAGGATGAGTAATGCTGCGGTCAAAATTGACAGTCTGCCAGTCAGAAGTTAAATCCCAGTCATTTTCTCCTATAGTGACTTGCATGGGAAGGGGAAGCTGATCAATATCCAATCGAACTCGTACCTCGGCTGTGCAGTCATCCGGTTTCTCAAGCACCGATTCATCTGAGACGCGCCATCCATGAAGCGACTTGAGGATAGCTAACGCTTCAGATAGCGAATCAAAAGATAAGGACAATCCCCCGCGAGACACTCTGTATTGGCGGGTTAAGGGACTATACGACAAGCGTGTCATTAAAGAGGCCTCGATAATGGGTTTGTTTACCCAATACCAGCGCTCTTGCTCAACCGTGAATTCTGTGACGAAATAAAGAGGAATTCCCTTATTTAAAGCATCCTGGACGCTTCTTGGAAGGTCAAACTCGACATTAATATCTAAATAAAGTCCCTCTGAAGGCGTGGCTTTAGAAGAGAGTGTTGATGACATAACAATTATGTCATTTGCCCAGACCACAGCACTACTGACCAGTCCTGCGATGAGAACCAGCATCAAGTAGATGTAGTGTCGAGCGGCGCGAATCACTTAGTTTGTCCTTTTGTCAGTAAGGCGTAGAAAAAACCGTCATGGTTAAGCGGCAAATGTTCATCAACCTCATTGTCTGTAGGAATTAACCTCAACATTCCCTCGGAACAAAGCGAAGATCCCTTCAATCGAGCTTCCGGATGAGTTTTCAAGAAACTTTGGATCTGATCGGGGCCCTCTTCTGGGAAAAGAGAACATACAACGTATAGTAAATCTTTACCAAGAGGTAATTTTTCCCACAGTGACTCTAATAATTTTTTTTGTCTAGCGGCCAAAAGCGGGATATCCTCAGGTCTTCTAGACCAGACAATATCAGGGTGACGGCGAACGATACCGGAAGCGGTACAAGGAGCATCCAGCAATATTGCGTCAAAATCTCCCAGCTGGTTCAACAAAGAAGTCTCGGAAGCATCTCCGACGACTATTTTAGCCTCCAGACCTAAACGGGTAAGGGTTTCATCAATCCGAGTCGCTCTTGTCGGGTCAATTTCAAGAGCCGTGACTTTGACTTTGTAAGTTTCAAGCAGCTGTGCAGTTTTTCCGCCGGGTGCCGCACAAGCATCCAAGACGCGGTCCCCATCATGAAGTTGAAGAAAATCTCTGACCAACTGGCTGCCGGCATCTTGTACTGAGCAAAGACCTTCGTGGAAGCCAGGAATTTGACTGACGGGACAAGCGGGTTCAATAACAACCGCCCACGGTCCAACTTGTTTACCTACTAAACCACTTTTGTTTAGTTTTTCTAAATAGTCTTTAACTGTTATTCGGGAGCAATTAATTCTCAATGTTAGCGGGGGGCGCTGATTCTGAACCCTGAGTATGCTCTGCCAGTGTCTAGGATAATCTTGACGAATTTTTGAAATCCACCAAGCTGGGCAGTTATAACGAGTGACTAAGTTAGTTTTAAACGATGCCGTCAGCTGGGAACGATTCCTGAGAAAGTTTCTCAATACGGCGTTGATAAAACCGCTCGACCAGGCGCTTTCGGGATTTTCCTTGGCGGCTTCGACTGCTTGATTGACAATAGTGAATGGTTTTTCTGTCCCCTCAAGAAGTAAGGCCAAAGCAATACTCAAAATGGCTTTAACTTTTTCATGGGGCTCTTTTTTTACGAGTTTCCCTAGCAGTGCTTCGACTTGGGCTTTATACCGGATACTGGTATAGAGCAGACTTTGAACCGCGCCTTTTATTTCAGGGGTTTGATTTTGAAGACAGAGAGAAAGCGCTTTCTCCAAGGAGGCAGACTCGCTAAAAAGTTTAGGCCAGCCTACGGTGCTCACAGAAATAGCTTTACTCAAAGAGACACTCATTTCAAGTACTCTCCAACGACAATGTTGTAGCCCTGAAGAAAGCTTTGGGCAGACATCTTAGGTTTCCCAGGTCTTTGAAGGACCGTGGCTCGAATGGCCCCTCGGGCGCAAGCGATGACAACACCCTCTTTGTCAATCTGCAAAACTTCTCCGGGTTTACCTGACATATCTGGGCAAGGTTGGGCTTGCCAAATCTTAATGATCGTTCCGTTGTGTTCGGCAAAAGAAGAGGGGAAGGGGCTAAAAGCTCGAATTTTTCTTTCTACTTCTTCAAATGGGAGATCAAAATTTAAATGACCTTCTTCTTTGGTGACCTTATGGGCATAAGTGACCCCCTCTGATGGTTGAGGGGTAATTGTGATTTTTTCTGGAGCAGCTAAAAGTCGAACGAGCATTTCCGCGCCTAATTTGGCAACGGTTTCTGTCAAAGAGGCTGTCGTTTCCTTTCCTGTTAATGGGAACGATTCTTGTAAAAGCATGGGCCCGGTATCCAACCCGGCATCCATTTTCATCAGGGTTACGCCAAAAGAGCGATCTCCAGACTCAATGGCTCGAGTAATAGGCGCCGCTCCACGCCACCTTGGCAATAGGCTGGCATGAATATTGATGCACTTGACGCTATGGTCAGAGCCAATTCCTTGAGGGATTGCCAATACAGATTCAGGAAGTAGCATCCCGTAGGCGGCAACAACCATGACGTCGGCTCGAAGGGAACTTAGTAAATCTAGAGTTTCTTGAGCCGTTTGCGGATCTTTTTTGACCGATAATGTACTCGGTGTGCGCACGGGGATGTTATTTTGCAGTGCTATCGCTTTGACAGCCGACGGGGTCAGCTTCATCCCTCGACCACTTGGGCGATCTGGTTGAGACAGTACTAAGCAAATATCGTGGCCAGCCTCAATGAGCGCTTCGAGCGCACAGGCGGCAAACGGTGGTGTTCCAGCAAATATGATTTTCATGCCTTCAATTTTAGTGTGTTCATATTGTTAGGGTGGCTTAAAGACAAGGATTTTTGGTTACGTGTTCAAAAGTTGTTGGTAAAGCGATACACTTTTTGAAAAAAGAGGAATTGAATGCGCGAAGTTAAAACAACGGACAACATAAACATAGCTTACGATATCTATGGGGATGACGCTTCTCCTGCTATTTTGTTGATTATGGGACTTGGAATGCCTTCTCAGGCCTGGCCGAAACATCTGATTGAGCAGTTAGTTCAACAAGGTCTGCGAGTGGTTGTTTTTGATAATCGTGATAGTGGTCACTCTTCAAAAATTGATCTTCCGGTAGGCATGTTTTCAGTTTACAGAGCAATTTTTCAAACGCTTTTGCGCAAACCTGTGAAAGGATGCTATTCGCTTGAAGATATGGCCGCGGACGCAGTATCCATATTGGATGAGCTAAAAATCAAGCGCGCTCATGTTATGGGAATATCAATGGGAGCGATGATTGCGCAAGTTATTGCATATTTATATCCTCAAAGAGTGGCGTCGTTAATTTCCGTGATGGGCGCTTCAGGTAATCCCCGAACGGGTCTGGGGAAGTTCGGGGCCATTAAGTCATTACTCAATAAGCCGGCAAAAGATAATGATCTTGAAGCCATGCAAGTTTATTTAACAAAAATGTTCAAGGCCATCGGCACCAGTGGACAAAGTTATTCGAAGGAGCAAATAAGGGATGTGGCGCAAGCGATGGTACAAAGCGGTTATGAGCAGACATGGAGCTACAGGCAACTCTTAGCTATTTTATCTTCGGGCGATCGATCAAAATCTCTGAAAAGGATAATGGCTCCAACGTTGGTGATTCATGGGCGAAAAGATCCCCTTTTGCCGATCAGAGCGGGCGAAGAAGTGATGCGGTTAATTCCGAACTCAAAGATGCTCAGTGTCGATAAAATGGGACACGATTTGCCGGATGTTGTTATTGACCAAATTATTCCGGCCATATCAAAACATTGTCATCGCTACAAAGGTTAGTGCGTCTTTTCACGTTTTTCTTGTTGACGGCGTTTTTTTAGTTTGGCGCAAGCCCGATCGTATTTAAGTCGACTTAAATGATCAATGAAAACGGTTCCGTCCAAATGATCTAACTCGTGCTGGATGCAAATAGCCAGGAGGCCGTCGGCTTGCAGTGATTGCTGTAGGCCATCAAGATCCATATATTCAACGGTAATGGCGGTATTGCGAGTCACTTTTTCCCAAACGCCAGGCAAAGATAAACAGCCTTCCTCGCCGGTTTCCTCTTCAGAACTTCGCTCAGTAATAACAGGGTTAATCAATGTCAATAAATGATTTTTCTCTTCGCTGACATCAATGACAACCATCCTGATCGGGTCACCCACTTGAGGCGCCGCCAAGCCAACTCCAGGAGCCTTATACATTGTTTCAGCCATATCAGCGGCCAATTGCCGAATGTTATCGGTAATCTCAGTAACCGTTTGGCACTTCATTGCCAAAATGGGATTTGGAAACTGAACAATCGGTAAAATAGCCACGAGTTGACTCCATAAAGAGATAATTTTTAGTTCGGGGAATTTTAGCGCAATTATCCTGCCTTTCGGGAAAAAGGGAAGTTTATGCTTTTAGATGATCAGAAATATTGGCTGGAACTGGTTTTGACACCAGGAATGAATTTTAAGGATTGCTATGCGCTTTTAAAAGCTTTTGGCTTGCCGGAAAATATTTTTAACCAGTCACTTTCTTCATTGATGAGGGTCATTCCTCAGTCATTGGCTGTGGCTATCTATAGGCACGATGATTCAGAAGTACAAGAAAAGGTCTTTAAAGTGATGGATTTTCTTTCAAAAAATCCAAAGGCCAGGCTCATCGTTCCGAGTGATGAGGATTTCCCAAGAAAATTTTATGCATTGTCTGAGCCGCCGCTTTTGACTTTAGCAGTAGGAGATGTCTCCTTATTGAATAATGAAACCTTGAGTTTGGTTGGAACTTCTCACCCAAGTTCTGACGGACAAAACATAACGCAAAATTGGACAAGGGCTCTTCTGAATAAAGATTTGACTTTGGTTCAATCCGATCAGGCAGGAGTAGAAAATATTGCCTTGAAAACGGCTGCGCAATTTGGGTCAAATCCTTTTGTTTTTGTATCTAACTTTCGAGAAATAGATGCTAATTTTGCACAACAGCTTCAATTTATGTCAGAAAGAGGACTTTTCTTAGGCGCTTTGGGTGATGCAAATCAAATTTGGTTAGGACGACGTAAATTATTAATAGCGGCCGTTGAACATTTTGTAGTTATCGAAGCAGGAATTCGTTCTCGAACTTTATCACTAGTGAGAGAAGCGGCTGACGCAGGAAGAAATGTCATGGCGGTGCCTGGTTCCATCCATTCTCCTTTATCCAAAGGATGTCACAAGTTGATTAGGGAGGGAGCGCGCCTGGTTGAGTCTGTGGATGATATTTTGGAAGAAGCAAAAAATTAGAACTTTTTTCGGAAAAAGTTAGAAAAATTTTAATTTCTTTAGTGTTTAGTGCTACTCTAAAAAAGCAATTTTGGGAAAATCCTAAAAACCGAATTTAAGAAAAAATGACTGAAAAAGTATTAGTTATCGCAGAAAAGCCCTCCGTAGCCTCGGATATTGCTAAGGTGCTTGGAGGCATGAAAAAAGAAAAAGATTATTTTGAGGGTGAGCACTATGTAGTCAGTTCCGCAGTAGGTCACCTATTGGAATTGGCGATCCCTGAAAAATATGAAGTTAAAAGAGGAAAGTGGACCTTCGCGCACTTGCCGGTTTTACCACCGGTTTTTGATTTAAAGCCTATCAAGAAAACAGAAGATCGTTTGAAATTATTAAAGCGTTTACTGAAGCGCTCCGACATATCAACGATTGTTAACGCTTGTGATGCTGGACGTGAAGGGGAATTGATCTTTCGCTACATCATTCAAGCTAGCAAGTGTAAGAAGACCATTAAGCGGCTATGGCTGCAGTCAATGACCCCCGCGGCCATTCGAGAGGCTTTTGATCATCTTAGAACAGATGAAGAAATGCAGCACTTGGCTGACGCGGCTCGCTCTCGTTCTGAGGCGGATTGGCTTGTGGGTATTAACGGAACGCGTGCTATGACGGCGTTCAATAGTAAAGATGGCGGCTTTTTCTTAACAACTGTGGGCCGAGTTCAAACGCCGACATTAGCGATTGTGGTTGAACGTGAAGAAAAAATAGACGCCTTTGTCAGTCAAAAATATTGGGAAGTTCATACTCAGGTAAAGGCCAAAGCAGGGGAATACGAAGCGATTTGGTTTGATCCGCAATTTAAAAAACAAGACGACAAGCCTCATGCTAAAGCCGAGCGTATTTGGGAGAAAGAAAAGGCGCAAGAGCTGTGTAAAAAAATTAATCAGCAAAGTGCAGAAGTTCACGACTCCGCTAAACGAACCACTCAGCTTTCGCCTTTACTGTTTGATTTGACGAGTTTACAGCGTGAAGCCAACAATCGGTTTGGTTTCTCCGCAAAAACTACACTGGCTTTAGCGCAGTCTCTGTATGAAAAGCACAAAGTGTTGACCTATCCAAGAACGGATGCGAGAGCGCTGCCTGAGGACTATGTCTCGACGGTCAAAGATACGTTAAAAGTGTTGTCTGAGTTGTCTCAATACAGTGTGAATGCGGCTGAAATTCTTTCAAATAAGTGGGTTAAACCGACAAAAAGAATTTTTGATAACGCCAAGATATCGGATCACTTCGCCATTATTCCGACTTTGCAGCTTCCCAAGAGGCTTTCAGAACCGGAGCAAAAGATTTATGACTTGGTAGTAAAGCGCTTTCTTTCCGTGTTTTTCCCGGCGGCTGAATACGATGTGACAACTCGTATTACGACGGTGCAAAAAGAACAGTTGAAAACAGAAGGAAAGGTTTTGGTTAAAGCTGGTTGGCTTTCTGTATATGGACGTGACGCGGAACAGGCGGAAACCTTGCCGGTGATTGCTACCGGTGAAAAAGTCCTGATTCAGAATGCATTTACTGAGGAAAAATTAACTAAAGCTCCCGCTCGTTACACAGAAGCAACATTGTTGTCGGCCATGGAAGGGGCCGGTAAGTTAGTGGAAGAGGATGAGTTAAGGGAGGCTATGGCCGGCAAAGGGTTAGGCACCCCTGCTACTCGCGCGGCTATTATCGAAGGGCTTTTACTTCAAAATTATTTGAGACGAGATGGCAGGGATTTAGTACCAACCTACAAGGCTAGGCAGCTTTTTGCACTGTTGAAGGGACTTGGTGTTTCAGAGCTTTCTGAACCGGAATTGACCGGAGAATGGGAATATAAGTTAGCCCAAATTGAACAAGGCAAACTCTCACGCGATATCTTCATGAAGGAGATTCGGGATATGACGGTGGAGATTGTTGATGCCGCCAAACGCTACGAGGGTGATACTGTACCTATTGAAAATCCGGCTCACCTAAAAAATCCTTGTCCAAAATGCGGAGCCGAAATAGTAGAAAATTATCGACGTTTCGCTTGTACAAAGTGTGATTTCAGTTTACCCAAACATCCTGGAGGTCGGACTTTCGAGGTCTCGGAAGTGGAAACACTACTAAAAGAGGGGGAAATAGGCCCATTGGATGGCTTTATCAGCAAAATGGGGCGTCCGTTTTCATCGAAGTTGCGCTTAAACGAAGACCATAAGCTGGAATTCGATTTTGGTAATGAGGATAAAGAGAAGGACGAGCCGTTGGATTTATCTGTTTTGCCGATAGTGGGTAAATGTCCGAAATGCGGTTCCAATGTCTACGACAGCCCTAAGGGTTACGTTTGCGAAAAAACTTTGCAAAAAGGGTGTGATTTCAGAATGGGGAAAACCATTTTGCAGCAACCCATTTCAGTAGAAGAGGCAAAGAAGATTCTTTCTGAAGGTAAAAGCAGTGAATTAAATGGCTTTGTCTCTAATCGAACAAAGCGGAGCTTTTCGGCATTTTTAGTGCTAGGGAAAAATGGTTCCGTTGGGTTTGAGTTTGCTCAGCCAAAAACAAAAGCTACTAAGAAAAAGAGCGCAAAAAAATAAAAAGTCATGAGACTGCCGGATGCCGGCAGTCTCAAAAATATTTATTTCTTGTTTTTTGTTTCAGAGGTTATTTTAGAAGGCTCTGGTTTAATGACGGAAACAAGAACCTGGTCGACTTTGTTGTTATCGGTGTCGATAACTTCAAAACGATAACCACCATAGACGATTTTATCGGTTCGTTTCGGGATCTTTCTGAGCATATACATCATGAAACCGGCAACAGTTTCGTATGTGGAATCTTCTGGCAGGCTGTCAACATTTAAAAGTCGTTCCAAATCATCCACAGGTGTGGATCCATCTACAAGCCAGGATCCATCTTCTCTTTCAAGAATTTGAGATTCTTCTTCCGTGGTTACCAAGTCTCCCATCACGGTACTCATGACGTCATTCAGGGTGATTATCCCAACGACCAAAGCGTATTCGTTGATGATAACTGCAATATCGCTATTGGTTCTTTTGAATGTATCCAAGATCTCTGAAAGAGTTAGTGAGTCCGGAACTAATTGCACGGGATGGACAAGGCCGTCGTCTTTAAGTGAAAGAGGGTGATCACTCATGATTCTGCCTAAAAGGGCTTTTGAATCAATCACACCGACCACATTGTCAAGATTTTCGTTGCAAACAATGTATTGATTGTGAGGACAGCCAACAACTTTCTTGCAGATTTCTTCTTCCGAGTCACTAAGCAAAAAGTAGACAATGCTTTCACGCGGAGTCATAGAGCTGGGGACTGTGCGGCTTTCCAGCTCGAAAATATTTTCGATGGCGTTTTTCTCTTCACTGGCGATCACACCGGCGGCTGTTCCGGCGTCAACAGTGGCAATAATATCTTCAGAGGTAATTTTGTCTTTAGTGCGTTCTGGTAACCCGAAGCGGCGGATGATGATATTGGATAGGCCATTAAAGAACCAAACGAAAGGTCTCAGAACTTTGATGAGAAAGCTCATCGGACTGATAACAGCCATGGCGATTGATTCGGGGGCAACCAGCGCTAAACGTTTGGGAATTAAGTCCGCAAACAAGATAAATAAAGTTGTGGAAGTGATAAAACCACACCAGAATCCGACATTATGAGCTAGCGCGGGCTCCTGAATGAAAATGGAGACGAGGGCTGTGAAATTGGGAGTAAAAAGTCGTTCGCCTAAAATACCGCCAGCTAAAGACAAAGCGTTGACACAAATTTGAATGACCGTAAAAAAATGCCCCGGATGTTCTTGGAGAGCTAAAACTCGGGAAGCTTTTTTATGGCCTTCGTCAGCTAAGGTGCGTAAACGGATTTTTTTTGCAGCTGCCAGTGAAATTTCCGAGATGGAGAAAAAGCTGCTGGTGAAGATTAATGCAATTAAACAGAGGAATAATACGGTAAAAGACATAAAAAACAGCGTAGATAAACGGAACGTAAGTATAGCAAAAATAAAGATTTTTTCCTAAAATTGAAAAAACTAGTCACTCTTTAATATTGTTGTTTTCTCTGTTTTAGGTAACAATATGAACAACGCTGAGGGATAAATTGTTTTTATCCCTTCGGAGGGATGTGTTTGTGAGACTTTCCCCTAGGCTGGTGGAGGGTGTCGCTAAAGTATAAGAGGATGAATATGAATAAAACGATAATGGCCTTATCCGTTGCCAGTTTGGGCTTATTGATGAGTGCGCAGTCTTTAGCCGCATCGAGTACGCTGGAAACCGTAAAAGCCAGGGGACAATTGATTTGCGGTGTCAACACTGCTGCTCCGGGTTTTGCCTCTGTTGACAGTAAGGGGAATTGGACAGGGTTGGATGTGGATGTTTGCCGAGCTGTGGCAGCGGCCACCTTGGGAGATGCCTATAAGGTCAAATTTGTTCCTTTGAGTTCTCCTCAACGTTTTACAGCGTTGCAGGCCGGTGAAATTGATTTGTTGGCCCGAAACACCTCCTGGACAATGAATCGCGACACAACTACAGGAGCTTTGTTTACCGCGGTGACGTACTATGATGGTCAAGGCTTTATGGTTCCAAAGCGCTTAAATGTTAAAAGCGCTAAGCAACTCAATGGCGCCACCATCTGTGTCCAGTCTGGAACGTCCAGCGAAAAGAGCTTGGCGGACTTCTTTACGACCAATAACATGAAATTTAAGACGGTTGTTTTTGATACAACTGAAGCTACGCAAGCGGCCTTTTTCTCAGGTCGTTGCCAAGCATATACAACGGACATGAGCGATTTGGCCGGAGGACGTGCGAATGCGACTAATCCGGCCGATTATGACATTCTTCCGGAAGTCATTTCCAAGGAGCCCCTTGCACCGGCAGTTCGCCGTGGTGATGATGAGTGGTACTCCATTGTTCGTTGGTCAATATTTGCCATGATTAATGCCGAGGAACTTGGTCTGACCAAGGCCAATATCGACGAAAAGAAGGCAACGGATATGCGGCCTGACGTGCAGCGTTTGGTCGGTGTTTCTGAAGATATGGGTAAAATGCTTGGTTTGGACAAAGATTGGAGTTATCGGATCATTAAACAAGTCGGTAACTACGGGGAGAGTTTCGAGGCAAACTTGGGGCCAAATTCCAAATTAGGCTTACCCAGAGGAAATAATAATCTTTGGACTCAAGGCGGTCTCCTGTACGCTCCGCCGATCCGTTAATAATTGGTTTGAGATCAAATGGCGGTTGTCTCAACCGCCATTTTGATTAGCGATGTAAATGCAAAAGAAAGATAAGCCCCTAACTTCAGTTGGAGATTCCGCCTGGCGACGACGGGAGGCATACCGGCGTCGCAAGGAGTGGTTTTGGCAATTTGTTGTGTTTGCTTTGGTGTTAGGGATTATCTATTTATTTGCTCAGAATATATTCAGCAATTTACAAGCCCGCGATATTCGCTCCGGTTTCGCTTTCTTAAGCGATCGGGCGAGTTTTGAGATTGGGGAGTCTTTGATTCCCGTGTCATCCAACGATAGCTTTGGTCGGATGTTTTTAGCCGGGCTTTTCAATACGATACGAGTTTCTGTTTTAGCCATTATTACGGCAACAGTTCTTGGAGTGATCGTCGGGTTAATGCGTCTGTCCAAACATCCATTGGTGCGATTTTTAGGAATGGCTCATGTTGAGGTTTATAGAAATATTCCTCTCTTGATCCAGCTTTTTGCCATATATCTCGTCATCACAGAATTTTTGCCAGATTCATTCGATCCCATACATTTTGGCGCCTGGGCGATGCTTTCAAAGGCAGGGTTGCAGTTTAGTGTGCCGGAATTTTTGTGGCAGGCAAATGTCACGGCGCTCTTGTTGGCTATCGGCACATTTGTCACCTTAAAGCGTTATTTAAATAAAAAGCAAACTGCATTGATGGCGACATGCAATTCATTGATTGTTGCTTTTATTGTCGCTTGGGTGGTCTGGCTCACAGTAGGGATTGTTTTTGGTTGGAGTCAACCGCATCGAGATGGATTCTTGGTGACCGGTGGAGCGAGCGCGACGCCTGAATTCATTGCACTTTGGGTTGGATTGACGACATTTACCTCAGCTTCAATTGCCGAAATTGTTCGAGCGGGTATTTTGGCAGTGCCCGCCAATCAGTGGAGAGCATCAGCCGCCTTGGGGATGACTCGCTTACAAACCATTAGTTATGTCATTTTGCCTCAGTCACTTCGTCTAGTTGTGCCTCCGATGGCTAGCCAGTACATGAATCTAACTAAAAATTCATCTTTGGCGGTCATTATTGGTTATCCGGATATCGTTAGTGTGGGAAATACGTCGATTGTCATCATGGGACAGGCATTAGAGGCGATTGTGATCATCATGTTGGTTTATCTGTTACTCAATCTTGTTATCGCTGTAATCATGAATCGTGTTAATGCGAAAGTGGTTGCAGCACCGCGGTAAAGGGAGATGAGAATGGTCGCAATGAATGCTTCTCTCGTTCAAACCCTTCGCAAGGATTATTTTGGCTCTCCAGTGAGTTCTTTGCTCACGCTTTTGATCGCGGGCTGTTTATTTTGGTTTGCTGCGGAATTTATTGACTGGGGAGTCGTCAATGCGGTCGGTCAAGCTGATCTTTCTTTGTGCCGAGCTTCAGACGGAGCTTGTTGGGGGTTTATATCCGAGAAGTGGCGCCTCATTCTTTTCGGTCGTTACCCCTATGAAGAACAGTGGCGGGCGGGATTAGGCACGGCATTGATTGTTTTTATGTTGGTGGCAACAGCTGTGCCTCATTTTTGGACAAAGAGAGGATTCAAACTCCTTGTGACTGGCTGGCTGATCGCATTCGTCATGTTTTTTATCCTCATGGCGGGCGGCATTTTCGGTTTGTCTTCGGTAGATTCCGATGCGTGGGGCGGATTGCCGCTGACCGTCATTCTCACTTTGATTGGCATGACGTTTTCGGCGCCGATTGGTATTTTGTTGGCCATTGGGAGACGGTCAAATCTACCGATTGTGCGGGTGCTATCGGCGAGTTATATCGAACTGGTTCGCGGTGTGCCGCTCATTACGGTCTTGTTTGTGGCAACTTATATTTTCCCGCTTTTGCTGCCGGCTGGATGGATGATAGATGGTTTTTGGCGAATAGCTTTAGGGATAGTGCTTTTCCAGGCAGCGTACATGGCCGAAACAGTCAGAGGCGGTCTTCAGACGATTAGCAGTGGTCAATATAATGCCGCGGCTTCTTTAGGATTTAAGCCGTGGCAGGTTTACTCGTATGTTATTTTGCCGCAAGCTTTGGTGGCGGTTATTCCTGCACTGGTCAATAGTTTGCTGTCAACCTTCATGGACACCTCTTTAGTGACGGTTGTGTCAATGTATGACCTAACTGGGGCTTTGCGTTTGGCTTTAGGCGACCCGCAGTGGCGGCAGTTCTTTATTGAAGGGTATTTATTTGTTGCCGCGATTTATTTTTTCTCCAGTCTGCTGATGTCTCGATACAGTATTTGGCTGGAACGACGGGTCAAAGAGGGTGGCAATCATGATTAAAGTGCATGAACATAGTATCGAAGTAACAAATCAAAACGATACTTTATTCAATTTGCTGACTGTTCCAAACTTGTTAAGACATTTAGAACATTACGCCAAGCATCCTCATGAATATTTTGAGCCGCTTGAGAATTCTGAAGTCACGGAAATGTTTGAGGATGGAAGACAGGTCTTTTACCGAGTGTTGCATTTTGGCTCAATGGATGTAAAAGACAAAGTGACTTTTATCAATGATCTGACAATGGTGATAGATATAGAACGCACCGAGGACTATCCAGGGAGTCGCTTAACCATCAAGATTGAAACTTTTGAAGCTAATCAGACTATCCGATTGCATTTTATTTATGAAGAGGATTCTACCGTTGCTCCAAAAGAAGATATTTTCCTATCGCTTCGTCGCAAAGCGTATGAGCAAAAAGACAAAGACATGGTTGAAAGAATCAGACAACGAGCTGATCATTTGCCTGCATTGTCATAATTTTGAATTTTCCTATTGAAAGACTTACCAATGACATTGACTCAAGAAGCCAATAATCGGATCGTTTTAACTTTATCGAATGAGATTCATGCCGCCGGACCGCAAGTGGAGGCGGCTGTGAATTTACTGGACGGCGGCGCTACGGTGCCTTTTATTGCACGATATCGCAAAGAAGTCACAGGCGGCCTTGACGACACACAATTGCGTCTATTACAAGAAAGATTGATTTATTTGCGAGACATGGAGGCTCGCCGCGCAGCTGTGATTGAATCCATTGATTCTCAGGGAAAGCTGACCGATGAATTGAAGAAAGCTTTGCTTGATGCCGATACAAAGCAGCGAATTGAAGATCTGTACTTGCCTTATAAGCCCAAACGTCGCACGAGAGCTCAAATTGCCAAAGAGGCCGGTTTAGAACCTTTGGCAGAGGAATTATTTAAGGATCCTCAATTGGATCCGGAACAAAGGGCTCAAACTTATCTCAATGCGGATAAAGGCGTTGTTACTGCGAAAGACGCCTTAAATGGCGCTCGGGATATTTTGGCTGAACGGTTTAGTGAAGACGCAGAGCTACTTTCAAATCTCCGCGCATTTTTGACGAAACATGGTTTTATTGTTTCCGAACTTGTGGAAGGCAAGGAAAACGAGGGAGCAAAATTCAAGGATTATTTTGACTTTGACGAAGAATTGACATCAATTCCTTCACATCGCGCATTGGCACTTTTCCGTGGTCGCCAGGAAGGAGTTCTCTCGATCAAAATTGCTCTAAGTGAGCAAGAGGAAGCGCAAAAACCTCATCCTTGTCAGAAAATTATTGCGGAGCATTTTGGTATTAAAGATCTAGGTAGAGCAGCAGATCAGTGGTTGATGGATGTTTGCCGTTGGACTTGGAGAGTGAAAGTTAATCTCAATCTCGAAACAGAACTTTTTGAGACTATCCGTGAGCGAGCGGAAGAAGAGGCCATTCGAGTTTTCGGAATCAATTTAAAAGACTTGCTTTTGGCGGCGCCGGCGGGTCAAAAAGGAGTCATCGGTTTAGATCCCGGATTGCGTACCGGCGTGAAGGTCGCAGTTATTTCCGCCACGGGAAGCGTGTTGGAAACGGGAGTTATTTATCCACATGAACCTAGAAAAGAATGGGATCGGTCAATTGAAATCTTGGCGGCATTGGCAAAGCGGCATGGCTCTAAATTAATCAGTATCGGTAACGGTACGGCAAGTCGTGAAACGGATCGTTTAGCTGCGGATCTTATTGCCCGTTATCCCTCTTTGGGGCTAACTAAAATCGTAGTGAGTGAAGCAGGAGCGAGCGTCTATTCTGCCAGTGAATTGGCGGCTAAAGAATTCCCGGATATGGACGTTAGTTATCGTGGTGCGGTATCAATTGCAAGGCGCCTTCAGGATCCATTGGCAGAGTTGGTGAAAATTGATCCGAAAGCAATTGGGGTGGGCCAGTATCAACATGATGTCAATCAAATCCATCTAGCGCAAAAATTAGACGCCGTAGTGGAAGATTGTGTCAACGCCGTGGGAGTCGACCTTAATACTGCTAGTGTGCCGCTTTTGGCTCGCGTTTCTGGTTTAACGAAGTCGGTTGCCCAGTCTATCGTGACGTACAGGGATACGCACGGGGCATTTAAAAATCGTCGCGAACTTTTAAATGTACCTCGCTTGGGGGATAAAACCTTTGAGCAAGCGGCTGGATTTTTGCGAATCAACGGAGGTGAAAATCCCCTAGATGCGTCAGCTGTTCATCCTGAGGCTTATCCAGTCGTCGAGAAAATTGTGGCAAAAACAGGTTGTGATATACAAACGCTGATCGGAAATCAGGCTATTTTGAGAAATCTGAAAGCTTCAGAATTTACAGACGAACGTTTTGGGGTGCCAACAGTTAAAGATATCTTCTTGGAACTTGAAAAACCGGGACGCGATCCTCGACCGGAATTTAAGATGGCAACCTTCCGGGAAGGCGTGGAAACTATCTCGGATTTAAAAGTGGACATGGAGTTGGAAGGGGTTGTGTCTAATGTTGCGGCCTTTGGAGCTTTTGTTGATATTGGTGTGCATCAAGACGGTTTAGTGCATGTGTCGGAGTTGGCTAATCACTTTGTCAAAGATCCCAGAGAAGTGGTAAAGGTGGGTCAGATTGTGCATGTCCGTGTCCTGGAAGTGGATGTGGCACGCAACAGAATTTCATTGTCTATGAAAAATCGCAATAACTCATCTAACAAAGTAGCTCGGTCCAATAAAGCGCAAATGGTTAGAGCTGCTCCGATGGGAGCGATGGCTAGCGCATTTGCCAAACTAAAACGTTGACGAAGGTCCAATAAATAAGTTATTTTACCTAGCCGAAACTGCTAAAATCGTTCAGATGTGAAAACGAAAGTTTTCAGCTTTTTTAATGAAATTGAGGAGTTGAATATGGACAACCCTAAGGATGCAAAGCCCCTGGAAATGCCGCCGCTTTTGGATCATGTTCAGGCTGCTGTTGATAAGTTGGCTTCTTGTGAAACCATTAAGGCCGCAATTGAAGCAGTAAAGCGCGATGATGAAAAGACGCTTGCTGATCAAATTGCTATCACTGAAGTTGAAGCCCCTCCTTTCCATGAAGAAGTTCGTGCCAAGGATTTCGTTCGTCGTTTGGAAGAATTAGGTTTAAAGGCTTCTATCGATGAAGAGGGCAATGTGGTTGCTCGCCGTGCCGGTAAAGGCAATGGTCCGACGTTGGTTTTGGCTGCTCACTTGGATACGGTTTTCCCGGCTGGCACAGATGTTAAGGTTCGTCGTGAAGGGAATCGTTATTTGGCTCCTGGCATCAGCGATGATGCGCGTGGTTTGGCTGCGATTTTGCAAGTTTTGCGTACATTGCAAGAATTCAAGATTGAAACAGTCGGCGACATTCTTTTCGTAGGTAGCGTTGGAGAAGAAGGCAACGGCGACCTTCGCGGTTCTAAGTACCTCTTCAATAAGAGTGGCATTCATATCGATGGCTTTATTTCCGTTGATGGAGTGAACGTCAATCGCGTGTTGTGTGGTGCTACGGGTTCTAAGCGCTATCGTGTGCACTTTGATGGTCCTGGCGGACATTCTTGGAATGCTTTTGGTACGCCGAGCGCCATTCATGCTATCGGTCGCGCCATTGCCAAGATTGCTGATTTGCAAACGGTAAGCGACCCGAAGACGACGTTTACTTGCGGTACGATTAAGGGCGGCACGACGGTTAACTCCATTGCGGCTCATGTTGAAATGGAATTGGATATGCGTAGCGCCGGCGCCAATGAGTTGGATGAATTGGAAGCTCGCATTCTCCCGATTTTTGAACAAGCCGCCAAGGATGAAAATGCTCGTTGGGGCTACAAGGACGAGGATGGTGTGAAGCTCACGCTTGAGCCGATCGGTCATCGCCCCGGTGGCGGACAAAAAGACGAAGTCAGCGTGTTGCAAGCTGCCCGCGGCGCAATGGCTGCTTTGGGCATTCCGCTTTATTCTTACGCCTTTGCATCAACGGACCACAACGTGGCCGTCAATAAGGGCGTTCCCGCAACAACTTTAGGTGGTGGCGGTAAAGAAGGCTTTAACCACAACGTGAAGGAATGGTATGAGCCGGTGGATGCTTACCAAGGTCCGCAATTGGCTATGCTTACGAGCTTGGTGTTGGTTGGCGTTGACGGTGTCAGCGAACCCGTGCTTGAAAAGCGCGCTTAATTAGCAAAAAAAAGCACAAGGCTATCAATAGTCTTGTGCTTAATTTAGACAGATCCCGACAGGTTGGTGAATTACTCCCGTCGGGATCTTTTTAACCAAAATGTTTAGCGTTCAATAAGAGGTTCGCCGTCGTGCGAACTGCCTTGATTCATAAGAGCGTTTAGTAGTATTGCTCCGAATGTCGCAGTACCAATGCCGCCTAATGTGAAGCCGGCGATATTGATTGTAAAGTCACCGGCGCCCAGAATTAAGGTAACCGCTGCTACGATCAGATTGCGATTGTTGCCGAAATCAACCTGATTGACCACCCAGATTCTGGCTCCTGCGATGGCGATGAGACCAAAGACCACAATGGAAACCCCACCCAGTAAGGGTTGTGGAATCGTTTGAATAATGGCTCCGAATTTAGGTGAAAAGCCTAGAACTATTGCAAAGCAGGCGGCGACCACAAAAATGAGTGTGGAGTAAACACGAGTGGCAGCCATAACGCCGATATTTTCACCATACGTTGTAACACCTGTGCCGCCGAAGCTGGCAGCAAACATGGTGGCGATACCATCACCCAAGAAGGCTCGGCCCATGTATGGATCGAGGTTTCTGCCAGTCATGGCCGTAACAGCTTTGACGTGTCCTAAGTTTTCACCAATCAGAATGATGACTACAGGTGTAATCAATAGAACAGCATTGAAGTCAAAGGTTGGAGTGGAAAAGTGAGGTAAACCGAACCAGGCTGCTTTGGCGATGATAGAAAAATCAATGGCCGGTCCCATATGTAAAATATTGGCCAATACAAAATAAATGACGTAGCTTAAAGCGATACCGACGAGAATCAGTAACTTTTGAATAAGGCCACGAGTGTAAACAGCAACTGCGCCGACACAAACCATGGTAATGATGGCGATACAAGCGTTAAACGTACCGGTTCCAACACTCTTACAAGCGGTCGGTGCTAAATTCAAACCGATAACCGCAACAACGGCACCGGTGACAACAGGAGGCATCAATTTTTCGATCCATTTAACCCCTGTTGACATGACAATCAGACCTACCAGTGCGTAAATAAGGCCACAGGCAATAATGCCTCCCAACGCCACGCTGATGTTGGCGTTAAATCCGGATCCTGCTGAGTAACCCGTTGCAGCGATAACGACGCCGATAAAAGCAAAACTGGAGCCTAAGTAACTGGGAACGTGTCCTCCGACAATGAAAAAGAAAATGAGCGTACCGATACCGCTCATTAGAATGGCCACATTTGGATCGAACCCCATCAGCAGCGGGGCTAAAATGGTTGAGCCGAACATGGCGACTACGTGCTGAACCCCTAAGGCTAATGTTTGACCCGTGGGCAGACGTTCATCCGGCGCGATAATGCCGTCTTTTTTCAGTTTCCATTGAGGGAAATAACTCATTTTTATGCTCCAAAAATTATTTTGAGCATTTTAACGCCAGAAGATTTTAAGCAGGGGAATTTGATGAAATTCGGTACAATAACCCCCTTAATTGTTGACTTTATGCCTTGAATTGTCGAAAGAAAATTAAAAAATGGCCACTTTAGATACTCAATTGGCAAGGGATGTTAAAAAGCGCAGAACCTTTGCCATTATTGCTCACCCTGACGCGGGTAAAACGACATTAACGGAAAAATTGCTTCTTTTCGGTGGCGCCATCCAAATGGCGGGAGCCGTTAAGGGAAGAAAGGCAGCTCGGCACGCAACGAGCGACTGGATGGAAGTCGAGCAGCAACGCGGTATTTCAGTGACCAGCTCGGTGATGCAGTTCGAATACGATGGTCATGTCATCAACTTATTGGATACTCCTGGGCACGAAGACTTCTCTGAGGACACCTATCGTGTGCTTACGGCTGTTGATGCGGCGGTGATGGTCATTGACGCGGCCAAAGGTGTTGAAGCACAAACAATCAAACTGTTGGAAGTTTGCCGTTTACGCAACACGCCGATTATCACGTTCATCAATAAAATGGACCGTGAAGTAAGGGATCCGATAGATCTTTTAAGTGAAATAGAAGAAATTCTCAAGCTCGAATGCGTTCCCATCACTTGGCCGATCGGCATGGGGAAAACATTTCGAGGAGTCTTTTCATTAACAAAAGATCATTTGGTCCGTTTTGCCCCGGGAGAGGATCGACTTTCAGGCAATGAGGAGTTAATTGAGGGTTTGGATAATCCCCGATTAGACGAACTTTTTCCTATGGAAATGGGCTATGTGCGCGAGAGTATCGAACTGATTAAAGGTGTGAGCAATCCCTTTAACATTCAAAAATTTTTAGCTGGGGAACAAAGTCCTGTATTTTTTGGTTCGGGCGTCAACAATTTTGGCGTTAAGGATGTTTTGGAAGCTTTGGTGCAATGGGCTCCTGAACCGCAACCGCGTGATGGCGGCGTTCGGATGGTGCAGCCGAATGAAAAACCGTTTACCGGATTTGTTTTCAAAATCCAGGCAAACATGGATCCAAAGCATCGGGATCGTATTGCTTTCTTCCGAGTATGCTCCGGCCGTTACACGCCGGGCATGAAGGTGAAGCATTTGCGCGAAGACCGCGAAATGAAAATTCCTAACGCGCTCACGTTCATGGCCAATGACCGGGTGACGATGACCGACGCTGTTGCTGGAGACATTATCGGTATTTATAACCACGGCCAGCTTCATATTGGCGATACGCTAACTGAAGGTGAAAAGCTAGGATTTACCGGTATCCCGTATTTTGCGCCGGAATTATTCCGATCGGCTCGCCCCAAAGATCCTTTTAAAGCTAAGCAACTTCATAAGGGTCTCAAGGAACTGGGAGAGGAAGGTGCTATTCAAGTTTTTGAAAATGATTTAGGGCATCTTTTCTTGGGTGCAGTCGGTTTCCTGCAGTTTGAAATCGTTGCTCAGCGATTGGCGACGGAATATAAAGTGGATGCGCTCTACGAGAATACAGATGTCTCAACTGCTCGTTGGTTGTCTTTCCCGGATGAGCTGACTCAGAAACAATTTATGGATGAGCAAGCTTCGAGACTGGCGCGTGACGCTGACGGCAATCTAGTGTACTTGGCGACATCCATTTACAACTTGCAAACCACTCAAAAGCACTGGCCTCAGGTTCAATTCCATACGACTCGGGAAAAGAACCAATCTTTTGATTAAACGGTATCGGCCGCTTGAGCGGCCGATACTATTAAAGACCGGTTCTGTTTTTCCAGTGTTTGGAGCTTCCCAGCACATTCAGTGCCACTTCTCTGCCGGTTTTTTGAATGCTTTGCTGAAGGTAGAGGTTGGTGTCACTCGGTTCTTGCTCGATAAAGGGCTTATTGGCGTAGAGTTGGTAATTTTTTCGAACCACTCTCGGAGTGATGTTGGGCATGATGACGTTGCAACCGTGCAGGATGCCTTTTTCACGACCGTTGTCTTCAAGAGCGTGTAGTGCGGTTGCGGCAGCAATGTTTATGTCTGGAAGGACCAGACGAGTAGTGGCAATCATGTTAAGCGCCAATCGCATAAGCGCGTTTTTCTCCATCATGCCTTCACCCAACATGTCACCGCCTTCGCTGGTGATATAGGGACCCATTCCAATCATGTCCAAATCAAGCTTTTGGAATGTTCGAATATCTTGACAAAGATCTTCAAGCGTTTGTCCGGGGATGCCAATCATGACACCGGAACCCACTTGGTAGCCCGCCTTTCTTAAGTCGGCCAAAGCCTCATAACGGCGCTCTAACCCTTTTTCTCGTCCAGGGGCACAGTGCAGATGATCAAAAAGTTCGGGATTAGAGGTTTCAAATCTCAGCAAATAGCGTAAGCCCATGGGATTGCCGCTGGCTTCGGCCCATTGTTTATAGACTTCGAAAGTTTGCTCTCCCAGTGAAAGCGTAATCCCAAGTCCATTTGGCAATGTCGGACTGACAGATTTTTGGTGGATGGTTTTTAGAATATCGGTGACAAAATCAATGAATTTGGGATCTCGTCTTTCCCCCGATTGCAAGCAGATGGATCCGTAATGATTTTCTGCAGCCCAGAGCGCGGCAGCAACAATCGTGTCTTTATCCAATTCATAACGAGGCACGTTGTGATTGGATTTGCGGATGCCACAGTAGCGGCAGTCTAAAGTGCAGATATTGGAAAACTCAATTAAACCACGATAATAAACATTATTGCCGACGGTTTTTGTTGTACGGTCGTAGGCGGCCTGACGCAGTATCTCGGCTTCTTGAGAGTCAGTGACGCTTAGCAGCCGGATGATGTCATCATCACTAAACTGAGTTTGTTTGACAATGTCTGAGATAGTTTTCATTTTTTTAAAGAGTTTTAAGAGCTTCATCAAACGCGGCCTTAGCATCCGGATGGCAAGCTAAAACGCGAGGTAAAACGCCCTGCAGATAGGAAATTGTCACGCCGTAATTAGTCATTGGAACCCCTTGAGCTCGAGCCTGTCGCAAGCGAGCTAGCATATGGCGTCGCGTAACAATGCAACCGCCGCACTGAATAATGACCTTGTAGGGCGTGAGATCCGTGGGGAAATCCTTTCCAACGGTAATTTCTATATCTAGATCGCCGAAGGTCTTTTTGAGCCAATTAGGTATCTTTATTCGGCCAATGTCGTCTTTTAATGGATGATGCGAGCATGTTTCCGCAATCAGCACTTTGTCGCCGGGTTTTAATTTTGTCAGTGCCGCAGCGCCAATTGCCATTTCCAGCAAATCGCTTTTTGAGTAAGCCATTTGGATCGAAAACGTCGTAATGGGAATCGGTTCGGGAACCTCTTTTACAACACGTAAAACAACCTGACTATCGGTTACCACTAGCTGCGGAGGTTCTTTGATTTCATTGAGCGTTTCAGTGATGCGGTCCTCCTTGATGACCATGCATTTTGCGCCTGCGTCCAATAATTCACGGATAGCCTGCACTTGAGGAAGGATCAGTCGTCCTTTCGGCGCACCTGTATCAATGGGAGTGACTAGGATAACAGTGTCCCCCGCTTTAGCCAAATCACCCATCAGGGGGCGATCCGGCTCCGTTTTCTCCAGGACTGTTTGAACAATGGCATCACGCAATTCGGAGATACCCTGCCGTTTCGCGGCGCTGGTTTGAATGACTCTGTAGCCGCGCAATCGAAGTGAATCCATTTGATCGGCCGCTGGTTCTTTCAGATCCGTTTTATTGAAAACAATAATGGTAGGGGTGCCGTTTAATTTTGTGGTTTTAAGGATTCCCTCCTCATGCTCTCCCCACGTTCCCGCTTCGCAAACAACGATGGCGATATCCATCCACTCTAGAACAGAAAGGCTTTTCTGGACGCGGGCTTGTCCTAGGTCGCCGATATCGTCAATGCCAGCCGTATCCATAAAAACGACAGGACCGATGGGTGAGAGTTCAAACGCCTTTTCAACAGGATCGGTTGTCGTTCCCGCGACACTGCTAACAATGGAAATATTTTGATTAGCTAACGCGTTGATCAGTGACGATTTCCCAGCATTTCGTTTGCCGAACAAACCAAAATGAAGACGAAGTCCTTTAGGTGTTTCCATGCGGCTGGTTACCATTTTGCTTCCTTCCTACCAAATGAAAAGGGACTCGCTAATAATAGCGAATCCCTTGTGATCAGACGTGTATCAGAAAGATACTTTTGTACAAATTATTTTTCGAGGTTTGTACGGATAACGTCTTTTTCAAGCCACTTCGGAGAGTGGTGTTCAGCCGCTTCGTAAGAGATCGTGCCTTCACCCGGACCCCAGATGCCCTTGAAGTGTTCCCAAGAGAGCAGAGCCAACGGAATGTGAGCGCAAACAACCATCAACGAGCAGATGATGGAGCCCCAAACATGGAAGATGTACATCCACCAGAAGGCGCCTTTCGGAATCGCCGGAGCGAAGTAAAAGAGCATCCAACCGGTGACGGCGAGGCCATACATCATGAAGAAGAAAATGAGATAACTCATCTTTTGACCGCCGTTATAACGACCTTGCGGCGGAACTTCTTCAGGGCCAAACGGGATCTTAAAGAAGCGACGCGGGTAGCCGCCAAAATTGCGGAACCACTTGATCGTGTCCATATCCCAAGTCAACAAGGCATTCAAGGTTGCCGCGAAACGATGCGGAGCGAACACCAAATAACCGATAAGGTTGAAGGTGTACACAACAGCAATCCAGATATGCCAAATCATCAAGTTGTTGGCCGTTTCATCGGAGAGGTTGCAGAAATAAACTGCAGCACCCGTGAACAGCAAAGCAAACCACGTCACCGCGTTGATTGCGTGGAAAATCTTATCAGCGGGGTGGAATCGTAAAATACGTTCAGCCATTAGTGTTTACCTCCCAAAACCGCTAATTGCGTACGCGGGTAGTAGCGGGTATGCAAAAGGTGATGAGCTAATTCACCGGTGGCCGGTTGCGTGTGCATATCGGCATAGAAACGCAAAACAGACTTATTCTGGTGGGAACAAGTCAAGCCGTTTTCTTGGCAAATCTTGTCATCACGATACAGGCCAGCTTGACGGGCTTTAATTACGTCGGAGCGACGTTGGATGAGGTCAACAACGGCGTAACCCGTAACGCCGATTGCCAAAGCGGTCACGCCAACGACTTTTAAGAAGCCGCGGCGACCGAGCATAGCAACGGTTTGTCGTTCGGTATATTCATACTTGCGCATTTATTGTCTCCATCCAATTAAATTTGCACAGGAACCGGTAACGTGGGGTTGAGCCACGTGGCACTATCTGTGCGAACCGGTTGACCGCCACCGTTGACACAACCGCCGGGGCAGTTCATCACTTCGATGAAGTGGTAACGGTTCTTGTCTTCTTTAATCCGACGCAACACACCTTCGAGGCCTTGAAGCGCGCCATTGACAACGCAAACACGAACCTCAAAAACCTTTCCGCCTAATTTCTTGATAGGCACAGGGATCGTTGCTTCAACCACGGCATTTGTGCGGCCACGGACAACCTTGATGTCCGGATCTTTCAATTCTTCTCCAGACAGAACGAAGTAAGCCGTACGCAAGGCAGCTTCCATCACACCACCGGAGGCACCGAAGATTGTGCCGGCGCCGGTGTAGATTTCCATCGTGCTGCGTTCACGGGTTTTGGGCATTTCCAACGGATTGATGCCCTTGCGGCGGAAAATTTCAGCGATTTCACGAGCCGTAATGACAGCGTCAACGTCTTGGAATGAAGGCGTATTGGCGGGAATCTTGCCTGTTTCAACAAGGTGCTGCCAAGCCGAATTCATTTCCGGACGGGCCGCTTCAAAAATCTTAGCGGTGCAAGGCGTCACGGCGACAACATAAATGTCGCGCGGGTCCTTCTTCCAAACAAACTCAGCCGCCCAGGTCTTCGCGATCGGGCCGCCCATTTGAATCGGGCTCTTAGCCGTAGACAAATGAGGTAACAAACCGGGGTGGAAAGTTTCCACATTCTTCACCCAAGCCGGGCAGCAGCTGGTGAAGTGCGGGAAGGGGTGCTTAGCAGCTTCTTCCAATTCTGGGCCACGTTCGCCCAAAACCCAATAACGGATCTTATTAACGAACTCAAAGCCTTCTTCCATAATGGTTTGGTCGGCAGTTTGGTTCACGTCATATGTGGTAAAACCAGCCTTTTCCAACGCGTTTACAAACTGTTCGGTGACCAATTCACCTGCTTTGGCTCCAAACTCTTCGCCGACGGAAACACGCACGGCGGGAGACGGATGAGCGACAACGAGCTTATTGGGGTCGTCGAGCATTTTCATGACTTCATCGACAAAGCTCATTTGTTCAATCGCGTTGAAGGGGCAAGCGATCAAGCATTGGCCGCAAGACAAGCAAGCGTCTTCACGGATAGAGTGGACAACGCCAAGTCCACCGGAGATGGCATGCACAGGGCAAACTTTACGGCAAGTATCACAACCAACACAGTTGTCCTTGTTGATCTTGATCACGCCACGCAATTCACCACGGCGAAGGTTGCCAACGTATTCAGGTCCATTTTCCCCGTGCGCGTTGGGCGGCGGGGTAAACGTATTGACCATAATCGTTTTGGACATGTTTAAATCTCTCCCAAGATTTATAAATATCGGAACGGTTGGGCGACCATGCTTTTTTGGAGGTCTTCTTAAAACCCAACAGTTGTACGTACAGTTCTAGTCGTCAGGGGCACACCTTGGTCCTGGCGCACCCACTGCCAACGTAGAAACTATAAAGAATTTTTATGAGAAATAAGCAATAAGTATGCGAAAAGAAGTTACCCCTTAAGGGGTAACGTCTCTATCACATATCTATGCTGGATAATGGCTTGCGTAACTCGGCTCGAACATTATCCATGCCAGAATAAAATGCCTTCATCATGACGAGTCCAAGGAATTTCCCCGCATCCGTCACGATGAGATTGTCTGGATCACTCGGATTGTCTTTGATGGCTCCGGCTAATTTGAGTCCAAGCATTTCTTTGAAAAGAGCCTTATCTAAATCCACTCCATGCACGTCGCGGAAGTATTTCCTAGATAAACGAGCGGCGAAAAGACCCAACAGCAAACGGTACTGCAAGATGGCGTGTTTATCAAAACGTTTTCTTCTCTCGACCCCCATTTTGCCTTGAGAAATTCTTTCGTTATAGCGGCGAAGGCTAAATGTGTTGACGTAAAGAGAGTCGCCCAAGAAACTGAATGCGCCTGAGCCAAGCCCTAAATACTCGTCATGGTCAACGACATATTCGTCAAAGCCTTCGTCATGGGATCGGCCGAAAGTCCAAGAGGTCAATTGGTTATAGTTTTTACCCAATGTATCCAGGATGATTCTGTATTGAGCGGCTAGATCAGCAGTCGGAGCCGCGATGGTGTTTCTAACGTTGGCTTTGGTTTGCGTGGTTACCATCAAGGGGTAAGTTGTAATCTGACGGGGATTCAGCTTCATTAATAAGTCAACATCGCGCTGAAGGATTTCTTCTGTTTGTCCGCGGAAACCAAAAATCATGTCGACATTCATGATCGGAAATAACTCTTGGGCGGCTTGGATGCGCTCAAAAATTTGCTCTCCATTTCCGAATTTTTCATATCGGTCAATCATCTTCAGGATGTTATCGTCGAAACTTTGTACTCCGACAGACATCCGGTCAACCAGCCCTTTGAGATTTCTGAAGTTATCAGTTGCCAAGTGAGCAGGATCGGTTTCGCAGGATACTTCCTTCATCGAAGGAAAAAGCGTTCTGGCCAGTTCAATTGTCTTGATGAGCTCATCTTCGAGAATAGTGGTTGTGCCCCCACCGATATACATCGAGGTGAAGTCATAGCCCATGTCTTTCGCCATTTGCATTTCTTTGCGCAAGTTAACGAAATACTCACGGGCTTTATATTCTTTAAAGATAAAGCGGTGGAATGTGCAATAAGAACACAGCGTATGACAGAACGGGATGTGGGCATACATCATGTACTGATGACCTTCTTGGGGGGCCGGATGCCGATCCAAAATGATCGGTTCGACATTGAGCTCACGGTCAATGTAGTACTTCATGATGCGATCGGTTAGACCGATCATCCAGTTCGGTAATAACTTGTCGTGTTCTGCCATGATATGTCTCTATTTATATTCAATTCAAAGGGTGCTATTTTAGCGGTGACCTGCGTAAAGTGTTTGAATTTGCGGCGCAAATTTCTCGTTCAAAGCTTTTCGCTTAAGTTTGAGCGTCGGGGTGATCAAACCATTTTCAATGGTCCAGGGTTCCAGCGTTAAATACACGTTCCTAGGAAGAGCATATTGAGGGAAGTCTTTCACCGCCGTCTTAATTCGTTTTAACACGGCGTTGCGTGTGACAGTGGCTAAAAGACTTTCTGGATCATTGGGGTCAAGATCAAGTGTAGACGCTAATTTGGACCACTCTTCCTTATTTAAGACCACTATGGTTGAAATGAAAGGACGGTTTTCTCCAATCACGAAGGCTTGATCAAAAAGAGGATCGATTTCAATCGCCAATTCCAAATCAGCGGGAGGAACTTTTTCGCCTGTACTGGTGACGATGATTTCCTTAATGCGCCCGACAATTTTCAGGTACCCCTCGTGATCAAATTCTCCGACGTCACCCGTTTTAAGCCAACCGTCCTCCGTAAATACCTCTCTGGTAGCTTGGGGACGATTCCAATAGCCTTTCATCACCGACGGCGACTTCACTTGAATTTCATCATCGGCCCCTAAACGGACATTAGTTTGAGGCAGGGGCTTGCCGACGGTGTTGGGGTGATTATAGGTTAACGAATTTCCGGCTATGATCGGGCTAGACTCTGTCATCCCGTAACCTTGGATAATCGGCAAGCCTAAACCACAAAATGCTTTAGCCACTTTTGAATTTAAGGCGGCTCCGCCACTGATAGCGATACGAAGCTGTCCGCCAAACTGATTGAGCAACGTTTTAGAAACAAGCCGCTCAAGAATGGGCCAAACCACGGGATCCAAGATTGTCGCCCCGCCTCTTTGAGTGGGAAGGCCGTATTTTTTACTAAAACGCCTCCAGCCGACTTCAACCGCCCAATTAAACATAAACCGCACAAAACTTGATTCGCGGGCAAGCTTGGCTTGCACCTTTGCGAAAATACGTTCATAAATGCGGGGAACGGAAATAATCACATTGGGGCGAACGATGCGAAAGTCTTCGGCTAATTGTTGAATAGATCGAGTGTAAACGATGGTGCAACCCATGCCGAGAGCCAAGTAGTAGCCAGCCATACGTTCAAAAGTGTGGGAAACGGGTAAGAATGATAAAAACACATCGCCCGGTTTCGGACAAACGGTTTTCAATGTGTTTATGACATTGCTGACAACGTTTTTGTGCGTGAGCATGACGCCTTTTGGCTTGCCTGTCGTGCCGGATGTGTAAACAATAGCAGCTAAATCATTTTCGTCGGGTGGGCTGGGCAATTCTGTTACCCCATGCCCAGTGGCTAGCCAAGATTCAAGATCCCAATGCTTGACGCCGTCTTGCCTGGATTGAGGCGAAGATTCTTCTGTGAAAATGACATTTCTCAGATTGGGCATGACGGTGTGAGTAAGATAAATGGCATCCCAGCGACTTTGACGATTAGTGACAAGAACAGTAGCTTGGCTATCGGCAATAATGAAGGCGCTGGAGCCTGCGGTATCGATGGCATGCAAAGGGACGGGAACATAGCCGTTAGCCAAAACAGCCTGGTCACAACAAACTGCATCGACGCCGTTGGGTAAAAGAATGGCAACTCGATCGCCACGCTTGAGGTTCATTTTGGCGAAAGCTCTGCGCCACTGTTGAACGCGTTCATTCAAATCTCTGTAGGAGACTCGTTCCCATGTATTGGAGCGGCGATCAAATTGTCTGAGAGCTTCTGTGTGGGGTGCAATCTTTGCACGAGCAGGAACAAACTGATCTAAGGTTTTTAACTGACTCAAAGCTTGGAAGCGGATTTCAGCAGAATCAATAGCCACGATCGACCTCAAAAAGAATAAAAGTGTTTCGATCCGCTTATTTTAAAACGAATGTTTTTTATTTAGGACGCAGTCTTAATTTTTAATTTTGTAGCCTTTTTTTAAAAACCAAACGCACGTGGAAAAAGCAAAGATACAGACCCCAAGTCCCCATATACAGGCAATAAAAGGATCGGTTTCGAAATAGCCTAAGAATCCTCCCCTGAATCCATCAATAAGGTAGTAAAGGGGGTTCAGTGTTGTTAATTCTCGCCAGGGGGACGGCAGCGTTTCACAGGAGTAAAAAATTCCGGATAAAAAAGTCATCGGCATAACAAAAAAAGTTTGAACAACCCCCATTTGTTCATAACGATCGGACCAAATGGCTGTTATGAGTCCTAATGAGGCCATAACAAAAGCACCCAATAGAGAAAAAATAAGAATCCAGGTCATGCAATTAAATGACGGAGTGACCCAAATAGTGGTTCCCAACCAAACACAAAACCCTACGATAAGTCCTCTTAATACCGAAGAAAGAATATAGGCGGTTGCAATCATGGAGTTGCTCAGTGGTGTTACCAATAGAAAAGTTAAGGTTCCAGATATTTTTGACTGCACGAAAGATGAAGAACTATTAGCAAAGGCATTTTGTAAAACGGCCATCATAACTAAACCGGGCACCAAAAAATTCGAGTATGGGATTGATGAAGTGGAGACAACTTGATTCTGAAGAGCTGCTCCAAAAATAATTAAATAAAGCAAAGAGGACAGAACAGGCGCGGCAATAGTGTGAAAAGCCACTTTTTTGAATCGAATGATTTCTTTTCTCAGTAAAGTGAAAAAAGCGTTTCGTGCGCAAAAGGTTTGGGTATGGCTAAACATATTCGTACTTAATGGGTAACTTTTATGAAAAGATCTTCTAGGCTGGCACGGGAAGTTTGCAGATTTTCTAATTCGCATCGGCAGGCAAACAACGTATTGAGAATGTTTGTCAGATCCTTCGCATCAGAGAATTCAAGAATGTATTTTTGAGCTTCAGAGCTAAGAACTCGGGAAAGTAGTCCGTCTGGGATTATTCCACTGACTAGGCGAAAGCTCAGAGTATTTTGTTTCACAGAATTGAGCAAACTGTCCGTGGTTCCCGCGGCGACGATTTGGCCGTGATTAATGATGGCAATTTCTGAGCATAAATTTTGTGCTTCTTCCAAATAATGAGTGGTTAATACAATGGTGTGGCCATTTTGATGAAGTTTTTCAATGAAATTCCACAATTGATTTCGAAGTTGAACATCAACGCCAGCGGTCGGTTCGTCAAGCACAATGATCGGAGGCTTATGCACTAGCGCCTGTGCGACCATGACTCTTCGTTTCATGCCGCCAGAAAGCAACCTGCAAGGAGTCTGCATTTTTTCACTCAATCCCAATCCATCAATAATTTCTTCAATCCAAGCATCATTATTTTTCAGCCCGTAATAACCGCTTTGAAAGGCGAGCATTTCATAAACGGACAAAAAGGGGTCGCAGAGAATCTCTTGAGCGACTACACCGATACTCATAAGGGCATCGGAAGTGTCTCGGGCAATGTCAAATCCTGCAATGCGGATCCCGCCTGATGTTGGTTTGACCAGTCCAACCATAGAGTTAATGAGGGTGGATTTCCCGGCACCATTTGGACCAAGAAGACCAAAAAAAGCCCCCTCCCGAATTTGAAGAGAAATGCCTTTGAGCGCTTCAAAACCGTTTGCATAGGTTTTGTGCAAATTTTCAATGTCAATAATGTTCGAATTCATACCGATCAATCAATTTCATATCGAACAGGAATTTCTAAAGTGGCCGCACGGCGTACCTGAGTTTTCAAGCCTTTCAAATGCTGAGCGGCCGACAGTGTTGCACGCCTAAAAAGTGCGTTCCCGCCTTCCTTGAGACGGTAATCGCTCACAGAACCCGAAGCATCAATGGAGACAATTAAAAGAGTTTCCCCTTCAAGCCCAATATCTCGGGCACGTTTTGGGTAACGTTTGTGTTGCTCAATGACTTGAACGATTTGTAAGAGTGCGTTGGATATTTCATTGTTACTTTGACCAGCACCGTTTGTGCTAGGAGCTTGTTTGGCGCTTCCAACACTTTTTTTCGTCGCTTTTTGCGGCGGTGTAACCGCTTTCTTTTCTGATTCCGGTTTTGTCTTTAGTTGTCGTTCCAACGGTTTAGTCTCTTCTTTAACTTGTTTGACGATGGGCTTAGGCTCTTGCAAGTGTATTTCCCAGGCGCTTGAAGGGACGGTCATAATGATCCAGCGAGGTTCTTTTTTGAGTGGCATCGCAACGTTTTCGACCGGTTTGATCGGATTTTGATCAATGCTCGCTTTTTGGGGCATGGCCAGTGGATCGGATAATTGAAAAAACGCTAAAGCAAACAAGCTTGTTGCAACAACGCTCGTCAATAATCTCGCTGTAAAGGTTGCCTGACGGTCATCCGGTCTCGGCTTGAAGCTGTTATAAGCGATGTGTTTTACGGGTTTCATTGTTTGGCCTGAGTGCTGATTACAAAGCGCCCTTCATTTTTTTCTTTTGCTAAATCCACAAGCGGAACAAACGAGCTAAAAGAGGCTTTCCCATCCATATGAATATTCAAAATTGTGTTTGGGGAGGCTATAAGAGCTCCTTCAACCTCAGTAAGAGTGGTCGGACGATTATTCATCCAGTATGAACCGTCAGCCCGTACATTGACGCTAATTTGCCGATCAGCCCGTTTTACTTCGGCAGTTTCACTTTCTGGCAGGATAATTTCCAAGACTGGTTTCGAGAAACTCATCGTGACAACAAAGAAAATGATCAGCATGAAAAGACAGTCGATAAGAGGTGTCAGATCAATTTGCGGATCATCATCAATTGGTGAGAGACCGGGCGGAATGAAAATACTCATTTTTTATTCCTTCTCCTCATCGTTAATCGCATGGGGATTATTTTTCCCACGAAGGCGATTCATAATTTCAAGTGCGCGATAGCTATGTTCTACGGCTTCAATATGAAAACCCCTGAATTTCAGCATTAAGCCGTAATAGACCATTAACACGGGAATGGCGATGCAAAGTCCCATGACAGTTGTGATTAATGCCTGCCAGATGCCGGCTGCTAAAAGTTCGGTCGATGGCACCTCAGTAAAAGACAATGTTTTGAAAACTTCCACCATGCCGAAAACAGTGCCTAGAAGTCCAAGTAAGGGAGAAATAACACTGATGAGTTTCAACCAAACCAGACCATTGCTGACACGTTTGAAATTACGATGGAAAAGGTAGGCTACTTCTGCCCGAATGTCATCGGAGTGAGAGCCGTGAGTCGCCACAATGTCGTAGATGATTCGTATGAGGGGATTGGCCGTTCCCGGATCAATATTTCTCAGGCAACGATCTTTACCGCTTTCAAGATCAAGAAAGTCACGTCGAAAGTTTTTCCACACACGGTTTAAATAGGCAACGAGCCAGACCGATACGTACAAGGCATAAAGGGCTACGAAGATAAGCGCAACACCGGCAGGTCCTATCAATGTATAAAGAGATTCTATGTTTTCCATAATGGTTGTCCTCAGGCTAAGAATTCACGGAAAGTTTCGGTAGCGGCTCGATAATCTTCCTCGTTGGGATGCTTTGCAGCTTCTTCTCTGCGGGCAACCGATTCCGGCGTTTCTTGATAGCCAGGCATTTTTTTCATTTGTTCAATCAACACTGGATTAATTTTTCCTTGGCACAGAAATGTGGCTGCTAAGAGATTGTTGCGATCATTGCCAACAATCGTGCTGCACTGACGGCTAAACCAGTCTTTTGCTCGTTCACTTTGTGGATTGCCACCCATCGTTGCATAGATTGCCAGGGACTTCCCTCTGATATAGGGAACGAGTTGCGCCAAATCGGGAGGGAGACCGCCTTTGTCGCACCAGAAGCCGATAATGATGCGGCTATACTTGTCTAAAAGTTCGGAGCACTTCAGTACATCGGTTGTTCTTCTGAGAGCCGTTTGAGGATAAGCTTCGTTGAGGGCTTGTCCTACTTTCCAAGTGTTTCCTGTAATAGAGCTGACAATAATGAGTGCGGACATAACAAAGATTCCTTATCGATTAGCAGAATTGCGTTTTAGCTTTTAAGAAGCCTTCTTTAACAGATTCAATCAACCGATGATTTTCTCGTCCCACGTAAATACAAAAGTGAAGTTTTTGGTCTTTACCGAAAAAAGCGACGTAATGGGATTCACGTCCCATAAATGGCATTGAAATAAAAGCAACAGTCTCTAAAGAATCCGGATTGATGTGGCCTCCGATCACAGCGTCTTTAGCCAAAATGTTGTAATAGCCCATGGCACGCTTGCCGGCCGAGAGCTTTGATTGGATTTCAAAGACATGACCTTCATGGATAATAAAAAGAGTGACTTTCTCCCACTGACTCATAGTAAACCAAAGGTCGTCAAACATATTGATGTTTTTGATAAATGAACAATTTTCAGTCGGTAAAGCCCGAGCTGCTTCTAAGTCAGAGCAACCAAGTTCTCGAGCCATCAACCCTAATGTAACAGGCTTTTTAGCGTTCATTAGTTCTGAGATTTTTTCTTGTCTATTCATTGAGATTCTCCGTATCAGATAATTTTTTCAGAGTGTTCATGCGCAAGGCCTGATCAGCGCACAACGCTAAAAGTTCTAAATCGTGTGTAATCAGTAAAACGGCTTTGCCTAGGCTTGCTTGTTCTTTCAAAGCATTTGCCACGCGTTGCATGTTTTCCCCATCTAAACCGCTTGTGGGCTCATCTAGGATCAAAATATTCGGGTTTTTCGCTAGTGCGCAGGCAATCACCAATCGTTGTTTTTGCCCGCCTGAGAGTGATTGAGGATGACGATTGGCGAGTTCTTCAAGTGAAAAAGTCTTCAATAACCCATTAATAGTTTCTTCTGCAGACTGTTGCTGATTTGCAGCAAACAGGCAAGCGTTGATTTCTTCACGGACACTTCGCATTTGCAATTGATGGTCTGCATTTTGAAGTACGAGTCCTGTATGTTTTAGTAGTTGATCAGCAGAGGTTTGTCGGCCATTGAGGTAGAGAATCCCAGTCCCGACATTAAGCCCTGTAATCAACCTAGCTAAGGTAGTTTTGCCGCTACCATTTTCTCCGATAAGTGCGGTTATACCGGGGCCCACTTCAAAATGAATATTTTTCAGCAGTATGTTGCTTGCGTCCTTTGCCGTACCTTTGAAGAGCGTTTTCAATTTAGCAAGTTTGGAATGATGGTTGGCCTTTTCATAGTCAAAGGTCAAATCGGCAGTTTTTAAAATTGGAGACGGCACATTGCTTTCAGGTAAGGTGTTACGTACGTCTTCAACGTGTGCTTCGCGTAATCCGTAGCGCTTTCTCAAATTTGCGTCTTCGAGAATTGAAAAAGCCCCCCTTTCTTTAATTTCTCCCTGCTGCATCACTATGACTTCATCGGCGACATGATTTAACCAATGAAGTCGGTGATCAACAATTAAAACGGCAAAGCCTGCCTGTTTTAAACGAAGTAGTTCCTGGGCGAGCCGATCGGTAGCTTCCGGATCCAAGTTGGCCGACGGCTCGTCCAGGATTAAAGCCTGCGGTTCGGAGACTAAGATTTCCCCTAGTGCCACCCGTTGTTTTTGTCCTTCTGAAAGAGCGGAAATCGAATGGGATAAAAGATTCTCGATTGATAATCTTTGCGCAACCTGTACTACACGTTCGTTGACGATGGTTGGGGTCATACCTGCAACCTTTAAAGCAAACCCCATCTCATCTTTTACGTTTAGGGCAAAAAATTGATCTTCTGGATCCTGAAACAGCGTGCCGATCTTGTCTGAAATAGCTGAAACGGAACTCTTTTGCGTATCTTCTCCACAAATAGTTACTTGTCCGGATATTTCGCCTGCGTAGTAATGCGGACAAAGCCCATTGGCCAACCGCATTAAGGTTGTTTTGCCACAACCGGAAACACCGGTAATCAATACAACCTGACCGGGAAGAACTTCCAAATTGATGTTCTTGACCGCCCATTTATCTTGAAACGGATAGCGATAAGATACTTTTTCGAATTGAATCATTCCGATCGCTCCTGCTGTCAAGGCAATCTTGGGCTACCGGGGTTAATGCCCCAATCACCTAAATAAATTTCGGCCAACAAGGCAACGGTCACGGTGCCGAGGCACAAAGTAAAGGCCAACCAATCCTTATGAGTGAAGCCTTGATCGGAAGAGAAAGCTTTCGCGGCGTGTTGTCCAAGTCCTCGATCAAGTCCTTTTAATTCAGCAGCAACGCCTAACGCTTCGCTGCTTTTCAAGGCTCTGAACAGAATCGGAGTAAAGACCAGTCTTGCGCACAACAGAGGGTGTGAGCACAGCATTTTGAAATTTAATTGCCAACCCCGGATTTTTAGGGTTTCCCAGACTTGAGAAACATCGTGCGCAAATGTTGGGATAAAACGGATCATCACTGTTGAAGGCAGTGTGATGATAAATGGCAGTCGCAACTGTGAAAGAGCTGCCATGATGTTTTCAATCTTCGTTGAAAGCGCGAGCCCCATGACAAGATTCATCATGGTAAGGCCGCGTAGGAATGGAATGAGTAAATTTTGCACCGTCATCTCACCAAGGTCAGGAATAAAAAGCGTAATGATGGCCGTGCATCCGATAGCCAATCCCATCATGAGGGCCATCAACCCGTATAAAACAAGGACGAGAGTGACTCTTTTGATGAGCAGTGTCATGAGAAGGCTCATGACAAAGAGCACTAATTGAGCGGCTAAACTCGAAAAGGCAACTGTTGTGATGGCACCAAGCAGCGTTAGCAGCAGCTTTGTGCGTGCATCAATTTGTGTCAGGACGGATGTACACATGATTTAACTCCTGACCATTCCAGCATGACGCAACTCTTGAAGCGTTCGGTAACCTGTGAAAAGTCCGAGCAAACAACCTGTATATCCGATGAAAATAATTGGCAAAACAGAGACCATCAAGGCTGGAGTTTCACGCATCATGAGGTAAGAGACGGCTATGGAAAAAATTTTGGTCCCTAGGTCGTAAACGGCAACGCCGATGTATGTTGTCCAAGCGTGTTTAAAGCCACCAGTTAACAAAATGGCTAATTCCGCAGCGATCGCTCCGACGAGTGCCGCGGGCAACAGTGTGATGCTTCCTCCCATTAAAAGAACGCTGACGATCATTGAGACGGCAGTAAATAACAGCAATGTTCCGCTTTTTTTTACCTTAGCTAGAAGGACAATTAAGAGTGTGGTGAATACAAGGTTTTTGAGCATGAGCGTGATCGGGTTCATGCCGCCGCCCGCCAAGGCTATTAGGAGAGAAGATAGCTTAATGGCGGCGGCAAAAACACCGATCATGACGAGTTCTTGAGATTTCCAATAGGCCGTTTTAGCGGTCATTTTTATTACTCGTCAAAGTGGTTAGAACTTGGCATTCAACTTCACCGCAAAATGCCTGCCGGGTTCGTAAATAGATCCGTTATTTTGATATTTCTTGTCGGCAATGTTGTAAAAGCCAGCATCTAAGCTGTAAGCATTTTGAGGACCGAAGGACGCGCCGGCAGTAATATTGAATGTTGTCGCACCTCCATAGCTTGTGATCGTCGGTTTTTCAGCAACCATATCGTGGCTTTCAGTAGCGCTTTGAGAGATTGCGTACACATCGGCGCGCAGATTGGCGCCATCATATGAGGTGTTGTAGCGAACGCCGTAACGAGCGGTTACTTTGGGAGTGCCAGACTTGGTGGTTTTGATCCCGTTTTCCTGATACTCACGCCTCAAAAGCGTTAAGGTTGTGTACGGTTCGAAGTTACCTAATTTGACACTACCGTCCAATTCAAAACCAATGGTTTTTGCTTTGCCAACATTGGTGTATTGCGAGATTTTATCGGTTATTGGAATCGTCGTAATATAGTCGTCAGCATCGCTATAAAAAAGAGCAGCATCTAATGTCAATGAACCATTTGAGTATCTCGAGCCGATTTCAAAGTTATTTGACGTTTCCGGCTTCAGATCGGGATTGGCTAAAGTTGAGCCGCCGCTCATCCCCATTGAAGTGTCAACATAAAGTTCTTGTAAGAGGGGGTAGCGGTAACCTTGGGACCAATTGGCGCGAAGCGATAGATTTTCAATTGGTTTCCAAGTGGCGCCCAAGTTGAAAACGACCTTTCCATCGCTGCCATCGTTTGAACTATCCTGACTAGATCCTTTTTTTACTTTGATGTCCATTTCGCTGTCAAACCATGTATAGCGAAGACCATAATTCAAAGAAAGGGTGTCTAGAATGGAGCTATCCATGGTGGCAAAAACAGAATGACGTGTCATCTTTCCGTCAAAGTCTTTGCTTGACATAGTGTCATTCATCAAACTGATATAGGTAGAACTATTGGCATCAAGATCGTCTAAACTGAATTCATAGCCGGTGATCAAATAATGATTTTCACCAAGTTGCCAATCTGTTTGAATAGACGCGCTCGTTGTATTAAGTTTGTTGTCAGCATTGTTTTCCACGTAATAAGGCACCACGATCTGTCCCGTTGGCATGGAATCGGCAACATGGTTTGTCATGAGTTTATTGTTTTGTTCGTGGCCCACATCAATACGGACTCGCATTAAATTGTCTGTTAAGTTTTTGAATTCACCAAAAATAGCTCCGCGAGTTCTTTTCCATTCCGGAACTTCTACCCAAAAATCATCCGGGTTGGCGTAGGTGATGCTTCCAGACGAAAAATCTAAATCATAGTGGCTTGCCGAAATACCAATTGTTTTATTGGCGTCAATATCATAGGAGAGGAAAAAGTCGGCTGATTTTGCGCTGAAATCTGTGTGTGGCATTTCACCGGCAGGCGTATCTAAATCATCGTGATCTTGAATGCCAGCCCCCAATCTATAATTCCAGCCCTCGTGAGATCCTGAAATAGAGAAGGAGGCGTCTTTGCCGTTTGATGAGGAGTTAAAGCCGGTGGAAACGGAGGCCTGCAGTGGTTTTTCGCCTCCTTTTTTCGTGATGATATTAATTGCGCCGCCAATGGCGTCCGAGCCATAAAGGACGGAGGCGGGACCACGAATAACTTCAATGCGCTCGACTTGAGAAGGATCTATCAGGAGAGGAACGCCGGACATTGATTTTTGTTCGGAAATTCTTTGCCCGTCTACCATTACAACAGTTCGGAAAGCATCTTCTCCACGGATTTTGATTCGATCAATGCCTTGTCCGCCATCATTGTTAACACGAATTCCGGGAACATTGCTTTCTAGTAAATCGGCAATGGTTTGTGCGCCAGAACTCTGTTCAATATCTTCACTTGTGATGACGGAAACGCTCATGTTAACGTCAGCAAGTTGCTGCTCGACGCGAGAAGCGGTCACGACCACATCCTGAGCTTTGTAATTTTCAGCGGCTTGTGCGCTGACTAAGGGAAGAGACAGGGCCACTGCTACAGCAAGGCTTGTTTTCTTGAAAGAGAGACTTTTTGTCATTTTAGTCGGTAGAGAAACAGTTATTAGCTTTTCTCTTTGGGTTAAAAAAACTTTACTTTGTTTGAGTCAGTCGTTTGCCTAACACATTGACCAACAATTGGGCCATCGTGGTGTGCCAGAATTGACCGGCAATGGTCTGTACCATCCAGTCTCCCACCGGAGTGATCAGCCCGGCTTGGGACCATTGATCAAAAACATCTTGGCTAAGCTTTTCAAGAGGTAGCGAATAAACGTCACTAAGGCTACGCATATTGATGCGCCCGAGTTCCATTTCAGAGGAGATCGTGCGTAGGGCATGCCAGTAGGCGCCGGGTGCACTGGCAAAAGCGATCGGCTTAATTCCAGCTTCAATCTTTTTGCTCCATTCGTCGTACTTTCGTTCGATCATGAAGCTATAGCCATTGAGTTTCCCTCCGGCTCCGCTACCAAATGCCAGGCAGTCTGCAGCGCTTTTGCCAAAGCGGTTGTAAATATTGCGTTCGCGGAAGGTTTGGCACCAGTGATTGTTGGACAAACGGCGCCACTGGGCTTTTGTTAAAAGGTCAACAGAAAGGGCAAACATCTCGCCTCGTTCTTCTTTATCAGCTCCTGCAGGCAGCTTGCCATTTGCGATGAATTTCCCAAGAGGGGACTTTTCGAAGACATTCAGTTGGTAACAGTCCACTCCGTCCAAAGGCAAAGAAATGGCGGTTTTGACGTCATCTTCCCAAACAGCCATATCTTGATAAGGAAAGCCATAGATTAAGTCACAAACAATGCTGGCTTGATTGAACGAAGCGAGTTTTTCGATGGATCGAATCATGGAGTCTCGATCATCGACACGTCGCATGGTTTGACGCACTTGAGTGTTAAAAGTTTGTACGCCTAGGGAGACTCTGTTGACACCGGCTTTAAAGGCAGCCTCCATTTTTTCTTCGGGGAAATGGTGAATCCGTCCTTCAAGGGTGATTTCACAGTCGTTGGCTAGGGGAAGATAGGTTCTGACGGCTTTAATTAAACGATAAAGGTCATGGGGTTCAAGCGCAGTTGGTGTGCCGCCGCCAAAATAAACAGCATGGATTGGCTCATGATTTTGAGCGGCCAAATCGCTCCAAAGTTGTAATTCTTTGATTAAAAGATCTGTGTAATGAAGGCTGGATTCTGGTTGTAGGGGATTTTGGTAAAAAAGGCAGTACAGACAACGCGTTTCGCAAAATGGGATATTGATATAAGCCAAACTTGTACCTTGTCGACTATTTCTGTATTGATTCTTAATTACAGGAATGGCCTCATCTCCAACGTAACTTTGTCCAGGAATATGAGTGTGAACGGTAGCTTTTCCACGGAAAGCGTTCTTTAGGGGATTATCAGTGATTTCTGCTTCAAAGTTAACCATGTCCTCAAGAGCAGAGACCTGGCTTCCCATCATGGAACGTTGGGAAGATTCAAAGGATTTATGAAGGCTTTTTAACTGCATTACCAGCCCTTATCAAAAAGATTAGACTAATAAAATCATTATTAGAAATGATAATCATTATCAATGGAAGTCGAATAATAAGGATCTATTTGATAATTTTCAATAAATCCTAATTATTTGATAGAGAAAAACTATCGAAAATTAAATCTTGATAGTTTTTATAAATGATATAGATTCTTATTTAGTGCTTTCGGCAAGGGCTCTTTTATTTTCTAGCTCTTCCCAACGTTGGTAGTCCTGATTAATTTGCGTTTCTAAGTTTTGAAGGAACTCCGTTTGTTCTTTGATCTCTTGAGCATTATGGCTCGTGTAATAATCTGGAGCATTCATTGACGAAATTAACTCGTCTCGCTCGGCTTCCAACTGCATCAGGTGTTCAGGCAAGGTCTCCAATTCTTTATTTTCTTTGTAGCTTAATTTGATTTTGGTCTGTTTAGGCTTTTTTGGTACAACTTTGTCAGCGATCTCAGCCTTTTTAACAGCTGACTCTACTTTCGGTTTGTAGTGTTGCCAATCTGAGTAGCCGCCAACATATTCTCGCCAAAGGCCATTGCCTTCGGGAGCCAAAACTTCCGTTACAACATTGTCCAGAAATCTTCGATCATGACTGACAAGAATCAGAGTGCCGGGATAGTTTTGGAGCGTTTGCTCAAGTAACTCCAAGGAATCAATATCCAGATCGTTAGTCGGTTCGTCTAACACAAGCAAATTGGCTGGCAGAGCGAATAATCGAGCAAGTAGCAGACGGTTACGTTCGCCTCCGGATAAATTGGAAACCGGAACATTGGCTCTTCTTGGCGGAAAGAGAAAATCGCCAAGGTAGGCCATGATGTGTTTCTTTGAGCCGCCCACTTCAATCCACTCACTGCCCGGTGAAATGGTTTCAGCCACGGTTTTATTGGGATCTAATTGGGCTCGCAGTTGGTCAAAATAAGCGATTTGCAGGTTGGTTCCCAGTTTGATTGTTCCGCTATCAGGCTGGCGTTTCCCCAAAATAAGAGAAATCAAAGTGCTTTTACCAACACCGTTGTGACCGACTAAACCTAAACGGTCTCCTCTCAATAACCTGAAATTCAAATCTTTGACAATGATTTTATCGCCAAAAGCCAAGCTGACCTTTTCCAACTCAGCCACAATCTTGCCGCTTTTCATGCCAGCATCAATATTGAGATTGATTTGTCCCAAACGATCTCGTCTGGCCGCACGATCTTCACGCAAGCGCTCCAGTCGCCTTACCCGACCTTCGTTTCTGGTTCTTCGCGCTTCAATTCCTTTTCGTATCCAGACTTCTTCCTGAGCCCAAAACTTATCAAATTTTCTGCGAGCAATATCTTCAGCCGCCAGTTCCTGCTCTTTTCGGTTTTCATACGCTTCGAAATTTCCGGGGTAACTTCTGAGAACCCCTCGATCCAACTCAATAATGCGGGTGCTGACAGAGTCCAAGAACGCTCTGTCATGAGTGATCACCATCAAAGATTTAGAGCCTCGATATTCTGATTTAATTAACTCTTCCAGAATCAAAATGGCATCAATATCCAAATGATTGGTCGGTTCGTCCAAAAGAAGGAGATCTTTGTTTTGGGTAAAAGCGAGTGCTAAAGCGGCGCGTTTTTTCTCTCCTCCGCTGGCTCCCTGCAGAGGTCTGTCACCGTCGAGTTCAAAACGATGTAAGTACTCGTCAAGACGCGCGATTTGCCGCCACTTTACCTGTTCATCGTTTTCTTCGTTAAGTTTTCCACGCAAAATGAGTGATTCTCTGAGTGTATGGGCCTCAGGTAAAAAAGGTTCCTGCTCGACGTATGCAATGCCCAATCCATCCATAACCGTTTTAGAACCGTCATCAAGTTTGTCTGCTCCGGCGATAATGCGTAAAAGAGAACTTTTCCCCGTGCCGTTACGTCCGATAACACCAATCCTCTCACCGTCCATTACCGTGAGATTGGCGTGGTCCAAAAGAGGCTGATCGCCAAAAGCCAGCTCAGCATCCTGCAGAGTTAATAAAGTGGTCATTATTCGCTTACGGTCGTTGTAATGGTTGAGCTAATTGTTCCGCATCAAGTGATTCAATCGTGCCGTTAGAAATTAAAGCAGGTTGAGCAATACGCTCAACATTGGCGGTTTGACTTTGTTTAAAGGATAAATTTCCAGTTGTTCCGCTCATCTGAATGTCAGATTGCCAGTTCATCCAAATGCGCGCGAGACGGTAGGCATCCACGCCGATTGCAAAGAGTCTGCGCTCCAAAAGAGAGGCGGGAGGGTTAACTCCAAAGCTGGCTCTAAAGTCAGCGTCGTTATAACGAACGATTAGTGGAGAATCAACAAAACCAGCGTTTTGAAGATCGTAGGCCAAAGAGGCGGTGAAGCTTTGCTCGGTATTGCCGGGATTAATCAGGCTAGTACCCCAAACTCTGGTTGTGCGGGGCAACCGGGGTTTAACCAAAGCAGCGGTTCTGGCATCCATAGCTAAAAAGGCGGCTTGATAGGGCGCTTCTTCAAATTCGATCTTTGCTCTGTATTGAGCCAATAATTTCTCGTTACGAAGTTTTACTCGTTGATAGCCATAAGGGTCTTCCGTCCGATCGGGTAACGTCTCTAAACGAGGTTTAGGGATGCTACTGTCTTCAAGGTTATAGAACTTCGGCTGTTCCATTAATTCTTTGGTTAATTGTTGGCGAGTAAATGGAATGTTGGCCGCTTGTAATTCTTTAGCAAAAGCGTCTGCAATACGATGCTCCAAAGGGGCAATGGATTCAAAGATGGCCACCGTTGGGGTAGAAGCATAGTTGCTGTTAGATAACGCTTTAACCGCAATAGCCGTGATTTGTTTGACTTCCTCTTCTTGAGAAAGTGAGTAATTCATCATTAACTCAGGCGAGGAAACACCATCTTGGGGCAAATTAAGTGAAACAACCGGAAGAGGTAAGAAAGGTAATTTAGAGACCTCATTCACATCATCCCTGCTGATAGGGCCGATGGCCACCAGCGCCCCCATAAGGGCCGCATCTTGTAGGTGGGACAATGCGGTTTGTCCTGTTTTTCTAGGTAGCAGGATAATTTCATAAGATTGGGACAGTTGTGAATTTTCTGCGCGGATGCCGTTGACAATTGAATTGGCAAACACAGTCAGAGGACTGTCAATGCTAGGCATTAAAACAGCTATTTTGGCTTTCGACGGCGTCGAGGTTTTGCCGAGATCAGACACGGCGAAAGATTGCGCTTGTTGGGCTGAACTCAATGATGCAAAGCTCGCTACAATAGCCAAACAACAGACACGAACAATTAAACGAGTATTCACGATGCAATCCAAATCCAATCAATGGTCAGAACAATTGCTAATGCAAATGGCAGGCCTCGATTCACAAACCTTTCCGGATTCCGCACTTTACATTGTGGGACTCCCAATCGGCAACGCCGCAGATATTACACTTCGAGCATTGTGGGTGCTTGCTAGCGTCGATATTATCGCCGCAGAAGACACACGCGAGACCAAAAAGTTACTGGAGCGATTTTCTATATCTGTTCCGACGGTAAGTGTTCGAGAACACAATGAAATCGCTCAGTCCAATATGATAATTGAACGGCTGCAAAAGGGCGAAAAAGTGGCGATGGTGACTGACGCCGGCACACCAGCGGTGTCCGATCCGGGCGCAAGGCTCGTTCGTGAGGTTTTAAGTCATGGTTTTCGAGTCATCCCCATTCCGGGGGCGAGTGCGGTTGTTACCGCTTTGTCTGCCGCGGGACTTGAACCATCGGGTTTCCATTTTGTTGGTTTTTTACCGCCTCAGGCTAAGGCAAGACATGAGGCACTGACTTCGTTGCTCGGTCAAAAAGAAAGTTTTGTGCTATATGAGGCTCCTCATCGAATCAAAGACGTTTTGAAAGATTTAGCCTCTCTGGCTCAGCCACAAAGACGCGTGGTGGTGGCGCGCGAGTTAACGAAAAAGTTTGAGACATTCACGGTAGTAATGGCCTCTGAGTTATCGGAATGGGCTAAGAGTCACGATCCCAGAGGGGAATATGTTATTTTGGTCGATGAAGCGCCTCAAGCACAGGAATTTCAATTAGAAGAAAAAGATAAAAAATGGATTAAAGCATTAGCGTCTGCGATGCCAACTTCCAAAGCAGCCGCAACTGCCGCCAAGATTGTCGGCAGTAGTCGAGAAGAAATTTATCAGTGGATTTTGTCAGAAAAGAAAGACTAGTCGTTTTCGTTATCTTTTTCGCGCAGCGCATCAGGAATGAGCGCTTTGAAGTCATAAATGGACTTATCCATTAAGTGTGAGGGAGCGACTCTTGTCATGCTCATCAAAATGTTATAAATGCGGCTGTCATACTTTTGATCCCACTCACGCATCAATGCCTTGATTTCAGCTCGCTTTTTATTTTCAATTTTGCGGCAAATTTCCTTTGAGATAATGGGATAGTCGCGATATTTTATCCACCGTTCAATTTCGTATTCGCGGACGTAGCAAAGCGGTCGGATGATGACATTTTTACTATCATCGCTTCGGAGAATAGGCGGCATACCTTTGAGGCGGCCGCCGTAGAACATGTTTAAAAGCAGCGTGCTGACGATGTCATCCATGTGATGTCCGAGGGCAATTTTGGTTACCCCGAGTTCTTTTGCCACCCGGTAGATAATCCCTCGCCTAAGACGTGAGCATACCGAACAAACGTTTCGTCCTTCTGGAATGACGCGTTTTACAATAGACCAAGTATCTTGATCTTCAATATGATAGGCAACGCCAACTTTTTCGAGATAGTTGGGAATAACATCTTTGGGAAAGTTCGGAAGATGCTGATCGACATTCAAAGCGATTAACTCAAAAGGGACAGGAGCCCTTTTTTGCAACTTCATCAAAACGTCAAGCAAGACATAACTATCTTTTCCTCCTGACATGCACACCATGACTTTGTCACCGCCCTCAATCATTCCGAATTCCGCGATGGCTTTCCCTGCTAACCGCATAATTCGTTTTTCATTCTTTTTTTCTGCAACGGATTTTTTGTTCTTTTTGGTTCCGTCAATCAATAGATTTGTATCGTTTTCAATAACGATGTCTCTGTCTTCAAGGATTGGGATGACTTTTTTTTCAATCATGTCGTGTCCTAAAAATTTCTACTCCGGCGCTTTTTACATCGGAATAAGCCTGAGTTTTTTCACTTTTCACTAAGACGGCTTGAACCAAGGGGTTGTTGAATAGATTGCTTGCGATGGCATCAATTAAT
>DVMY01000086.1 GCA_018714755.1 Candidatus Aphodousia faecigallinarum
AAGGAACTGAAGGGTCAGATCAAACTCACGGCAAGGATCGAGTTTTATTCAGTTTAAAAGACAATAAGACTGCTTCTTATAGCTCACTACATATAGATCATTACGCTCCTATAACCAATAGTCAATTTACGCTGGACGTTGAAAACGGAGCCACCCTGAATATTAACGGGGATACAGTCGGTCGGTCATATGCAGATGACAATAGTTACATTAAAGCGTCGTGGGGTCATGGAACCTATCTCATTTATGCTATTGGTAATAGCAGAAACAAAGAAACAAAATCCACTATTAACTTGAATGGGAATGTGGATTTAACCGTTACTCATTCACTTGAAGAGCATTTAACAAGTATCGGCGCGAACCTTCTTTACGCTCGCTATAACTCGATCATTAATATTGGAACAGAAGACAGTTCCTCTCGGCTATGGGTTTTAGCTGGGCAGCCGGACTTAATAAGCGCGAAAAATGGCGGAAAAGTCATCGTAAAATCAACCAATAATCAGTGGGTAGGCTCGATAGATACGATGGATAGTGTGGATGATTCATGGTCGCCTTCTGAAATCAAAGTTACCTTTTCAGGTCCCAATTCCTACTGGGTTGGAGATGAACGGTCCTGGCAAAACTCGGACTATCGTTATGAGTATGAAAAAGTGCAAGATCAGGATGTGATTGATCTAACTTTTGAAAACGGGGCTCAATGGATTTATTTTGGATTACACGGTAACCGCGATGAAAAATACTGGACGGTACCAAAAAGAATCAGTTCAATAACTCTAAATCAGGGGATCATTAACCTCTATGACGTTGACGTTAGGGGATTCCTGACTGAAATAGGGTTATTGGAACGTTTGCAAAATGAGCAATACGGACTTCCTGCGAATACAAAATACGACTATGTTCGTATCGGTAATCTTAAGGGAAGCGGCGGCATTTTCCGAATGGACTTGGATGGCACGAACAAAAATCAAAGCGACATGTTGTATATCGAATCAGGAGAAGGAACTCATTATTTTGAGCCCTATAACTTGATTTTATTGGAACCGATCACGCCGGAAAACACACTCACATTTGCACTCGTGGGTCAGAATGGGAAAGATCTTAAATTCCAAGATAAACAAAATTTATTAGGTGAGACTCTATTTGACTATGAGCTGGAAATTGCCTCCAAACCAATCACTGCGGAAGATTTGGTTGATGAAAAAAATAGTTATTGGGATAAAACCGCAGATGTTGTGGTAGAAGGAGAACATCAGGCTGAATTGGCCGCTGAGAAGATTGATATGAGTGAGTTTGTCGATGGAACGAATTGGTTTATTCGGCGAGTCACTCTCCAGGAATCTGCCGCGGCCGTCGGCATGACCGGCGCCGGTTACGCAAGCTATGACGCCGCCATTGAGATGGATCGCCGAGACAGACGTCTGACGGAGCAAGTGCGTGACTTCGAGAATGCAGACAACGGCATGTGGGTGCGTGTTCATCATGGTCGAAGCGGTGCGGAAAGCCAATATCGATGGGATCGTACAGGTGTAACCGTTGGGTATGATCGTCAAATCACAGATAGCAATCGCCTGGGGGCTTACTTTACCTATACGGAGGGTGACACGGAATTTTTGGACGTGCGCGGCGACGGTGACATGAAGCGTTACGAATTGGCCTTGTATGATACGTTGGAAATGGGGCAACACTACCTCGACTTTGTCGGTCGTATCGGTCGGGTTTGTAGCGACTATTCCGTGGGCAACCAAAGTTACAGCACAAGTGGCGATTTTGATCAGGATTATGCGGCGATATCGGCTGAGTATGGTTATCAATTGTTGGATGCCAACGGGGTGTTTATCGAGCCGCAATTGCAAGTTCAAGTCGCCTATGTTGATGGGTATGACTATGACTCTGAACGCGGCATGCGCGTTGAAGCCGACAGTGAAACAAGTGTCATTGGACGCATGGGTCTGAGAGCCGGTCGGGAATTCAAAGGCTCGACTTCACAGGGCTCTTTATATGCTCGGGCGGACGTCCATCATCAATTTACAGAAGGACAGGACGCGGTCTTTAGTGACCGGGACGGGCACGCTTTGAAAGTGAATTGGGGCGACACGGACACGTGGGCCTCTTTGGGTTTGGGTACTTCTTGGGTTTGGAAAAACCGATTGGGGTTACAGGTTGACGTGGAAAAAATCACAGGCGGCAAGACCGCTGATACGTGGTTGATGTCTGGTCGGTTCAGTTATCTTTTCTAAATAGATAAGGTTGCCCTAGGCCTGTTGACGGCCGGCTTTGCCGGCCGTCAAATTTAGAAAATACTAAAAAATTATTTTGCTTCAGAAATAGAATCCATATATTTGCAATACGTTTCTTTGGTTAAAACCGGCTTGAAGTTGTCGCAAATGCGTTGAGCCTCTTGAGCGTCATCAGCCAACAAATCAATGATGGTCATGGCAAGCACCTTGGCCGTTTTCTTTAGCCCCGCTTCTTTATTGTCAAAGTGGTAGCTTGCACCGTGCAAAACGCCTTTGACGCAGCCCACCCACGGGTGAACGACAGGCATGAGGTGAGACACATCGCCCATGTCCGTGGAACCTGCGGAATGCACACCTTCCACCACGTTTTCTTTGCCAAATACCGCCTGAGCGTTAGCGCGTAAGACATCTCTGAAGTTTTCATCGGGACGCAGCGGCAAGTAGCCCGGCAGATCTTTAATTTCGCAGGTGGCGCCAATGGCGTCGCCACCGGCCTTTAGGGCACGATTGATGGCTTGGTTGTAGCGAGTCAGCGCATCAAGCCTTGCCGCGCGCACATAGCTTTCCATCTTCACGCGATCGGGGATGACGTTCACAAGGTCACCTCCCGCGTTGATGATCGGGTGGAAACGCACGCAGTCATCGTCGCGGAACGTTTCTCGGATGGCGTTGACACCCATCACGCCCATCATGGCGGCGTTTAGCGCGTTGACGCCTTTATCCGGGGCGCCGGCCGCGTGAGCGGCTTTGCCTCGGTATTCAATGAGTTTGCCGATAAAGCCGTTGCAGCTTGCGCCGACATGAAATTCGCCATTGGGATTGTCCGTCGGATCCACGTGCATTTGCATGGCCATGTCAATGTCATCGAATCCGCCTTGAGCAATGATTTCAGCCTTGCCGCCCAAGTATCTCAATTGACCCTTTTCACGCAGACTGTTGCGGTAATCAATTTCCACGTATTCTTCGGCAGGAACGGCAAAAAAGACCACATCGCCGTCCAAATGCTTCATGACGTCGGCGTCTTTAAACGCCATGGCCACGGCCAAGAGATTGCCGATTTGCACGTTGTGGCCGCAGCAGTGGGCCGCGCCCGTCACTGGATCGCAATTCGGATGGTCGCGGCAAACGATGGCGTCGAGTTCACCTAAAAGCGCGACCGTCTTCTTAGAATTTTTCCCTTTAACACGAGCTTTGACGCCTGTGATGCCCCAACCGTCAGAATAGTCGAGTCCAAGCGTGTCAAACGCGGCCTTTATTTTCGCGGAGGTTTTCGTCTCTTTAAAACCTAGCTCGGGTTCCGCGAAAATGTCCATGGCCAATTTTTCAATATCATCAAAACGGGCGTCAATGGCCTGACAGACCGCTTCTTTTAGTTGAGCCTTATTCATTTCCAATCCTTCCTTTCAACCAAAACAATCTATTAGAAAATGCCTTCCAAGTGAAGCATGACTTCAGCCAGCGCGGTGGCGCAAACGAAGCTGCCGGCCGCCACTGCCAGCGCCACAGGCACTATGCGCCACGACAATTGTTTGAAGGCTTGCAGGTCCTTGCCTAAGCATAAGCCGCCGTAGGCCAAAATGGGAGTCGTGATAGACAAAAAGCCTACATTTTTCGTTTGAGCCAAAATCCAATCACTAATGGGGAACTGCGGCATCGAAACAACGACCGCGACGATGGAAACCCAAAAGACCATGGGCAGCTTTCTAAAACCCGGCAGCCAGCTGATTACAATGCCGACAACCGTGATGGCAACCAGCACGAGCGCTCCGATCGAACCCGCGGCGATATCGCCGTTGCTGCCGACCGTGTGGGCGATGACAGAATAAGCAGCCGTCACGACGAGGATGAAGAGCATGTCTTTCATTTTTTCGATGTACGTCAACATAATATTTTCCTTTCTAAATTCGTGAAGTTGCTTAATTTATTGAGCAGCAGGTTCATTTTTCGGCTGTTCGACTCGTTTGTCACCGGTGAAAAATTCATAAATTTTGATGGTCACCGGCAGCGACACAAAGAGCGCGAAGTAGATGCCAAGAATAGACGTCATGAGGTTCGCAGCCGCCGCGTAGGCTTGGATTAATTGCGCTTCATGAGGATAGGAGGCGACGATGGATCCGACGCCCGCGGCCATCATGCTTGCCGATCCGATGCCGGCGCCCATGGCGAGAGCGTGCGGATGGAAGATGTCAAGCTGAGCGATCACGCCCGCTAAAAGCGAAATCCACAATGCGCCAAAGACCGTCCCGCAGATATACATGCCCATGACGCCTCGACCTTCGGCGCTATCGAGACCGAATTTTTCGCCGATGATGGCCACATTGGCTTCACGGTCAATGGAGTAGCAAGCGCCGATTGCTTCGCGCTTCATTTTCAGAAGCAGCGCAACGGGCAGACCGAAGATGAGTGTTCCAAAGAAGTGCCCGAATTCCTGCATGATGAGCGCCCAACCGGAATTGAGCAAGATTTCAAGGTTGGGTCCGATATCCAAACCGATTTTGGCGATCAAAACCAACATGGCAACCGGCATAAATTTGGCGGCTCGATCCATTTGATTTTTGTTCAGAATATGAAGGCGGGGCAAACTGATGATGCCGCCGATAACGAGCGCGAATAAAAGCGGAAGCATAACGACGAGGCCAAATTTTTGGGTCCCGATCGCTTCCGCGATGACTACCACGATGAGCGCCAATATATGCAATTTAAAGTTTGCTATTCGTTGCATGACAGTTCCTTTTTTTTACTACAAAGACAATGCGCCGTTGGGTTAAATGTCTTTGTTTGAGTCTCTCGGTAAACGTCTAGGAACGTCCAAAAAGCTTTAAAGCTTTTGCTGAAGATACTTTGAGAGGCATTGACACCTATCAAAAAATTTCAGTCTTTCGAGAGAACTAAATTGTTAAAAGTTGGATCGTGTGATGTTTGACTCTTTGCGAGTGGGCTATCACGGAGCCTGTTTCTGTCGGGGGCTGCCTTAGCAGGACGCACCCGTTGATGTAGTGGAGGTAGATGAGCGTGAGGAGGAGGTGGTGTGAGCGCGCAAATCGTTACAGACTAATCGACAACAATTTCGTTTGGCTACATACCGGTCTATGCGTACTAGCATGATGACTCTCCTAAAAACATTGTTCAGCAAAGGACGATCAATAAGATCGAAACTGAACCTATCATCACTCTAGCAAAGCACAAAAGAGATGGCGAAATTATTTTTCTTTTCTCTAGTCTCTTTCGCTTAGGTACAAAAAAGGCCATTCGCCGGAAAAACGAATGACCTTCTACGCAAAAATCGGCCGATTTAGTTCGGGAATTTTTGAGCTAGTTGATCAAATTCAGCACTCCATTCGCGCTTCCATTTCTCTTTCGTGGCTTCATCAATCCAAGCCCCGTCAATGCCATTGATCATGAAGGACTTGAGGTCTTCGAGCGTGAAATTTAAGAAGTTGTACATCAGCATCCACGTTTGGGTGGCGTTGACGTGATGCATGGTGGGATCATCGGTGTTGGGGTGCACGCGAAGTCCCATCGGAACCATTTGGCGGATGGGTTGCTTGAGCGCCCACTCTTCATCGCTAAAGGTACGTAAATAGTAAGAATTCGTCGGAACGACCGTGATGATGAGACCAGCCTTTTTCACCTCCTCGACGAGTTCGGGATTTTCAATGATGGTGTAGCAGTGATCCAAACGGTCTGCTTTCAAAAGCTTCATGGCGGTTTCAACGTTGCGCCAATGGCAGCCAAATTCACCGGCGTGGATCGTCACTTTGAAGCCCGCCTCCTTAGCCATGAAAAATGCCTTCCAGAAGTTTTCCGGTTCGTGGTCATTTTCTCGATAGTCAATGCCAATGCCGATTGTTTCGGGCACGCGGTTGGCGATCATTTCTTCAACTAATTTAACGGCAGCCTCTGGCGTATCTTCTCGGTCAATCGAGGGAATTAAACGGCCGATGACGCCGAAGTCGTGTTCGCCTTCGTGAATGCCCGCAATGATCGCCGCTTGGGCCTCTTTGTAGCTATAGTGGCGCGCAAGGCCCGTGTAATTCCAGAAAAACTCTGTGTAGCGAATGCCGTGCTTTTTGCAATCGGCTAAATATTCATAGGTGATTCGTTTGAGCATCTCGGGCTTCACCAAGATGTGTTCTTCAAGGGCGCGGAAAATACGCAGCACGCCCACCGGCTTGTCGCCGCGGGTAAAAAACGCGTCAATTTCTTCTTGCGTAACAGGTGCGCCGGATTCTTTTACCAAATCTTCGAAAGTGGCTTTTTGAGTCGTTCCCAGTAAGTGGCAATGCAATTCTGTTTTAGGAATGGCTCTGAAAAATTCCATATGTTGCTCGCTCATGGGACGGGCAAAGGGGGAATCCGGAACAAACGCGGGGTTGTCTTTACGCATGAATGAATCTCCGAGAAAAATAAAAAGAGGCGATGAAACATCGCCTCCAGCATTATAAAGACAACGAAGAGTCGGTTAAATCACAACGCAACCGGGCTCGCCTTGCGTGCGGGAAATAATTTCGCCCAAGCGGAAAACCTTTTCGTCTTCATTGGTAAAGGCGGTCATGGCACGTTCGGCGTCAGCGGCGTCCACAATGACAACCATGCCGATGCCATTATTGAAAACACGGTGCATTTCGTGAGAATCAATATTGCCCGCTTGCTGCAGCCAGTCAAACACGGCAGGGCGCGTCCAGCTGTCGGCGTGAATGACAGCCTGAGTGTTGTCGGGCAAAACACGGGGCACGTTTTCAATTAAGCCGCCGCCAGTGATATGAGCCATTCCCTTAATCTTGACGCTTTTCATGACATTGAGCACTTGCTTGACATAAATGCGCGTGGGCTCCATCACGCAATCGGCAAGCGTGCGTCCGTCAAGCGGCATATCCCAAGGCGTATTGGTGACTTCAACGACTTTTCGGATTAAAGAAAAACCGTTGGAGTGCGGGCCGCTTGAGGCAAGACCCAACACCACGTCGCCCGCCTTGATGGATTTGCCGTCAATGGCTTCTTCTTTTTCCACAATGCCGACCGCGAAACCTGCCAAGTCATATTCACCTTCAGGGTACATGCCGGGCATTTCAGCGGTTTCGCCACCGATTAAGGCGCACCCGGCCAATTCACAACCGCGGGCGACACCGGCAACAACGCGTTCGGCTACATCCACATCCAACTTGCCGCAAGCGTAGTAGTCGAGGAAAAAGAGGCTCTTGGCGCCTTGAACCAAAATATCATTGACGCTCATGCCGACCAAATCTTGGCCGACCGTATCGTGGCGGCCCAGTGTGAAGGCAAGCTTGAGCTTTGTTCCCACGCCGTCTGTGCCGGTCACCAAAACGGGATTTTTGTAATCTTTGGAGATTTCAAACATCGCGCCGAAGCCGCCGACGCTGGCTAGCACGCCCGGAATCATTGTGCGCTTGGCAAGCGGCTTGATTCGTTCAACCAATTCATCGCCGGCGTCAATGTCAACCCCGGCGGCAGCGTAGGAAAGTTGTGTCATGATTTTTTTGCCCAAAAAAGATGAAGGTGGCGGTACACTTTCGTATCCGCATTAAGCAGAATATTTTAGCAAGGCTTAAAAAGCTTCACCGCAAGATAAATATATGTTGTTTGAACAGTTGCCCCTCGACATTTCAATGGACCCGGCCGCGACGTTGGATAATTTTATCGTCGGCGAAAATGGTGAAGCCGTGACATGTTTAAAACAGATGTTGGATCAGGCTGAACCGCAACTGGTTTATTTGTGGGGTGAGTCGGGGGTCGGTAAAACACATCTGGCGATTGCCATGGGTTTAAAAGATCGGGATGTTCCCGCGTTCTCTGAATCTTGCCTGCGTTACGCTGTCGATGACGTGGATACTCTCTCTGATGAAGGACTTGATCGCCTTTTCGCGCTTATTAATGAAGTGAGAGTCCACCCTGGGGCCACTTTAGTGATGACCGGTAAAAAGTCTCCGGCTGAAAAATTTGTGAGGCCTGATATCTGTACTCGCCTGACATGGGGAGCGGTTTTTCATATCAAAGCGCTTGAGGGTGAAATGTGGAAAGCGTTAGCCGCACAAGCCAAGGAGCGGGGAATCGAGGTCACCGCCGAAGCCGAAGGGTGGATGAAAAATTATTTACCTCGTGACATTAAGGTCCTTTCTAAACTGTTGAGTGAAATGGATCGCGAATTGTTGGCGAAGAAAAAAGCCTCGATTACCGTTCCGGCTCTTAAATCGTGGTTGTCCAAGCACGGAGAAGAGATTTGAAATTAGCAATTTTTGATATGGATGGCACGCTCATGCCGATTGACGTGGGCGTGGTGTGGGTGGATTTTCTAGCCCAAAAAAGCGGAGCGGACTTGTCCGAGGAACTGGCTCTCTCAAAACGCTATTTAGAGGATTATCGATGCGGCCGTTTTCAAGTGGAGCCTTTCATGCGTTTTCACATGGGACTGCTTGCGCGTTTTTCCCGTCAAAACATCGAACGTTTGAGAGAACGTTTTGTAGAGGAAATCATCCGACCCAATGTTACGTCCGCGGCTAAAAATCTTGTGCAGTCCATGCGCCTTTCCAATTACACGCTTTTAATGGCGACCGGCACGCAAGCGTTTATCTCTGAGCCGGTGGCCGAGCTATTTGGAATTGAGCATTTACTGGCGACAAGGCCTGAGCAGAGTCCTTCGGGTGAATTCAACGGGAAGTTTTACGGCGGCTTTTGCTATGGCGAACACAAAATCGAGCGCCTAAAGGAGTTTTGCGAAAAACACGCCATACCTCTTGAAGACCTGTCCGACAGTGTGGTTTACACAGACTCCATAACGGATCTTCCCTTGCTACAATTCGTCGAATCATTTCATGGTCATGTAGTGGCGACCAATCCGGATCCCCAATTAAAAGAACAAGCGCAAAAAAGCGGTTGGGCTGTCTTAAAGCTTTTTGATAAATGAGCCCTTTGATTTCGGATGG
>DVMY01000087.1 GCA_018714755.1 Candidatus Aphodousia faecigallinarum
AATCGGCGCTTTTGTATCATTAACACGGTGTGTCAGCGCATCGAGTGCCGGCACTTTTGAAGCGTTTGCGCTTTGAGCAAAAGAAGGAACAGAGAAGCCTGCGGCAAGAACGCTGGTGGTTTGCAAAAAGGTCCGTCTTTTCATCGTGTTACTCCCCTTTTATTGGCGCAGTCTGAAGATGACTTCCGCGTCCGCGCTCGTTCTGATCGCCTCTGTGGCTTCGGCGGAAAGTTTGCCCATGGGAACTAAGTCTTCGGAATGTCTGAAATCTTTAATAAAAACACAGACATTGCCCCAAGGGATGTAGTAGGCAAAGTCGCCGACTTTAGGGGCTGTTGAAGTCGGAGCGTTTCCGATCGTCAAAGCATTTTTCAGATAGGCGATGCGTTCGGTGCTTCCGAAGTTTTCAAATTTCAGAGTCATCGGAAGACGACTTACAAAACTTTTGGCGGCGTCGTGTTCGGCAAGTTCGATGGAATAAACGTTTTTTCCGATCACCACCTCGATTGGTTGTGCCATTGTCATTTCTCCAAAAATAAGCGCGAACAAAGCGAAAATACAATGGATTGTTTTATGCATGATCCAACCTTATGAGTCATTGCTCATGATAATTTTGACGATTATCTCGCTTGAATGATTGCTCAAAAGAGGCAGATAGTTGACGGATTCTTTGAGTAATAGCAAATTGGCACTTTTGAACAATATGTCGGCAGAAATGCCCAAAAGAAAGGGAGGTCTGAAAACCTCCCGGATTAAGCCTGTTAATTGAAAACAGTTCGATACTGTCTGATCATCACAAGACTGATCAGAAGCAGCGCGCAGATGAAAAGAAACGCGCCTTGAAGAGAAATAGCCGATGAAATCGCGCCGATGAGCGCCGGACCGGCCAGCAGCCCGCCGTAACCGACCGTGGTCACCGTGGTAATGGCCTTAACGCTGCTTATGGTACTGTTTCTTGAAGCTGCCGATATGAGAATCGGCGCCAGATTGGCAATGCCCAAGCCCATGGTAAAAAGAGCTATGAAGGCCACCATCGGCGTCGGAACGAGAATAAGCGCGAGCAAAGTGGCAAGAATCAGCACAGAACCGATCGTCAACACGTTTTGAGGTCCAAGTTTGGTGGTCAGTCTATCGCCAGTCAATCGGGAAATCGCCATGGCAATGACAAAAAGCGTGTAGCCGAAGGCGCTCGCTTCCTGCGGCACACCGGCATTGTCTCTCAAATAGATCGCGCTCCAATCCAACATGGCACCCTCTGCCAGGAAGAAGACGCCGCACAGGATCGCCAGCACGAGAATTGAACCGGAAAGCGCAAAGCGAGAGTTCGCTTTGCCGTCTTTTTCTTTTTTCGGTGTTTCAATCTTGGTGTTTTTAATTTTTCTTAAAACCGCCAATAAAATGAAAGACAATATCAGCATTAAACCGGTGACCGCGCCAAACGGAGTGAAACCTAAAACGAAGAGCGCTGTTAAAGCAGCTGCCGATACCACTTCTCCAATTGAATAGGCCGCGTGAAGCCCGCTCATTAAGCGGTGTTTGTGCCGATTTTCCAGATAGGTGCCATAAATGTTAACGCTTACTTCCAGGCAACCCAGTGCAACCCCATAGGCTAAAAGCGCCAGACATTCAAAATAAAATCCGGGCATAAAAGCCAAGAGTATCAATAACAGGCAAGAGGCAAGACCTGAAATGGCTATGGCGTTGCGGGAACCTAATTTCTGAGTGAGTGTTCCGGCCAACGGCATGCCGACAAAAGATCCGACCCCTAAGCCCAAGAGCAAAAATCCAAGTACAAAAGGCTCCAACTGAAGGTGGGATTGTACAAATGGAATTAACGGCGCCCAAGAGGCAACGGTGAAACCGCCGGTGAAAAAACCGATGCGGGCAGCCCAAAGTTCAATCTTTGAGACTGTCTGGCTGCGGTTGGCCGCATTGGTTTTCTCACTAAAAGAAATATCTGAAGGTTGAGAGTGAAGAACCGATAAATCGTGTTCGGACGTGTTGACCGCGCTGGATGGTTTGCGTTTTAAAGATTGTAATGCCATAAATAACTCATTGATTTACCACGATGCAACGTATTATTTCATCAAAAATACGTCATTACGAGTTAGAATCTATCAAATAATTGATAGATTGCTGATAATCATCATGAGTTTGAGAATTGATGAAATCCGCTCCTTTGTGGCGGTGGCGGAAACCGGGTCCTTTTCTGCGGCGGCAAGAGTGCTCAAGCGCGCGCAGTCGGTTGTTTCCATGCATATCGCAGGTTTTGAAGCGGAGCTTGGCTACAAGCTTTTTGACAGAACTCCAAAACCGGTGCTGACCGCTCAGGGGCAAGAACTGCTGGTCGGCGCCAAGCGTGTGCTGGTTGAAGCCGATCGTCTGCAAAGCCGTGCGGCGGCCTTATCGGATAAACAAACACCCTCTTTATATATGGGAATTGATTTGGTGTTGGAAGCGCCGGTCATGATCGATCTTTTAAGGCTTTTTTCAATGACTTTCCCGGCTGTTCGCCTCCAAGTGGAAAATATTTCGGGTTCTGAGGCCCGATGGTTTTTCAGCAACACCGGAATGAACCTGGCTTTGGTTTTTTCTTCCGAGCCGTCACTGGAAAGCAATGAAATCATATTGGGCCGATCCCCGCTTTCCATCGTTGTCGCTAAAAATCATCCCCTGGCCTCTCTTTCTGATCCGACGGTTGATGATTTAAGACAATACCGGCAGATTGTCGTTCATGCCCGAGACCCGGAGTCCACCGGCCCCAATATCGTTAATACCGATCACTGGGAAATCGACAGCGGCCTTTGGGCATTGGGTTTGGCCGCCCGTGGGGTGGGCTGGGCCATATTGCCGAAATTTCTTTTGATCGGTCAGTCGGCCTTTCGTTCTTCCGTTGTGGCCATAAAATCCCCCTTTGCACTGGAGGCTCAGCGACTGGTGCTCAGAAGCAAAAATGGCGAAGTGAGCCAAACGATTATTGACTGGTGGGCGAAGACCATTGCCAAAAATAAAAATAAACTGGGCCTGGAAAATCTTTAGTTAATTCTTAATCATTTAATTTGTGCAAGATTTCGCCTGTATTGTCGTAGCAGGATATTTATTAGCGCTCAATAATCAGGTAATTCAAGGAGATGAATATGAAGATTACGGTTTTAATGGGAAGTCCTTTCATGGACGGCAACAACGACAAGATGGTTCGAGCGTTTATCCGTGGGGCGCAAGAAGCCGGACATGAGGTGGTGCGCTTTAATGTGACAGACATGAATATTGAACCTTGCACAAAAGACTATTTCGACAAAATCGCCAAGAATGACGGCTCCGCTGATACGGACGATATGAAAAAGATTCTCTCGAGCATTTTGGAATCATCGGTCGTGGTTTTCTCCACTCCGCTTTACTACTACGGTATGACCGCTCAGCTCAAGGCGGTGTTGGATCATTTCAATTCCAAGCGTGAGCTACTGATGAAAAAGCCGATAGCGGCGATTTTATTGGCTAACTGCGGCGGTTCGGCTCCTTGGAGCATGAATGGCATCGTCATCCATTTTGATTGTATTTGTCGCTTTTTACACTGGCGTGACGGCGGACACGCATTGGCTTATGGTTTGGCAGAGCATTCTATTGAGTCCACAGGCGCATTGGATCAAGCCTATCAATTAGGGCTCAATGCCGCTGCTCAGGTTCGCTGATAAAGACAGATTGCGTGCACTAACGAGCATGACTGGACTGAAAAACTCTCTGCTTCTTTTATTTTATGAAATGGAAACTGTAATTAAGCATTTTTCAGAATTATCAAGAGACGAGCTCTTTGAAATCTACAGGCTCAGAGTCTCGGTATTTGTTGTCGAACAGAACTGTCCTTATCAGGAAGTTGATGAGGCTGACCGTCATTCTTATCATCTGTGGTTGGAGGACGATGGCAAGATCATGGCTTATCTTAGAGTGATTCCGGCCGGTGTGGTGAGAAAAGAAGTGTCACTGGGACGAGTGATGGCTCTTAAACGGCGTTGCGGTTTGGGGTCCAAAGTGGTTTCTGAGGCTATTCGTTTTGCGCGGCAAGAGCTAAAAGCACAGGAAATTGTCATTGAGGCGCAGGTCTATGTTCAGGCAATGTACGAACAGTTAGGTTTCAAAGCGGAGTCGGAAGTCTTTCTAGAAGACGGCATACCGCATGTTCAGATGCGTTTAATATCTTAAATTGGCGAAAAATATACAGACAAATTGCTCATAACCTGATAAAATTCGCACCCTAACGTTCGTTAGATACCTATTAGGGGCATAGCACAATGGTTAGTGTACTCGGCTCTGAACCGAGGTATCTTGGTTCGATTCCAAGTGCCCCCGCCAATTTTCTCAGCCTTACTTCCAAAACTTAAACTGTCTTTTAGTTGCGCAAGGCGCGCATTGCATTCAGAATGTTGGCAAACAATAAAGAGCGCAGCCAATTAATCCATGTTAACTGTAAAATGTATTTGAAAATCAAATAGATAAAGAGAGTTTAGGGCCAGAGGCTCAAAAGAAATTACATTTTCAAACCTAAAGATAGTGTTTCCACTCTAACAAATAGAGCCTAATGTGAATAAAATTGGCGACAAATGTCATATACGTGTCATATTCATGTCACATTCACGGCTATTTGACCTTGGTATGTTGCTGAGTATGTTTTCTTCTTACGTGTCGACATTGTTTCTGTCACTATTCGTCTGAATGATATGAAAAAGTCTGACATTCCTGTCGTCTGTATTATTTATGCGATTGCGATCGTGTTTTTAATAATGACGTTAAACTTGCCTGAGGCCGCGCAAGTCTATCCCATGGTTTTGATTTCCGCCCTCATTTTTGTCAACACGCTCTACCTCATCCGCACATTCCTTAAATACCGTCAAGATCATCGAATTGAAAACGATTATCCGATTGTTTTCAGTGGTTTTCTGCCGATGCAGTTTTTCGGTGTTTTTCTATCGGTAGCAGGTTATCTTGTTCTCATGTATTTCTGCGGCTATTACGTGGCGACCGTTGTTTATCTCGCGGGGTCGCTCATGTTCCTGAAGGTGCCTGTCCGTTTTAACTTAATGACAGTTGTCGTCATGGTTGTCATGGTGGCCGTAGTGTTCTCATATTTTCTTAAAGTTCCGCTTCCCGCGGGCCTTTTATTTGAATAAAAGGAGCGAGCCATGTTAGAGACTTTGTCGATGATGGGCGCGGGTTTTATCAGCGCGTGCTCGCCCATGAATTTATTGGCGATGATCGCCTCCACCGCTCTCGGCATCACGATTGGCTGCCTGCCGGGGCTTTCTGCCGCCATGGGGGTGGCGTTGTTGCTTCCTGTGACCTTCGGCATGGATCCCGCCACAGGTCTTATTGTGTTGGGCGGCATTTATTGCGGCGCTATTTTCGGCGGCTCCATCAGCGCCATTTTGATTCACACGCCGGGAACACCCGCTTCTGCAGCGACGGCCATTGAAGGCTACAAACTCACGCTCAAGGGACAAGCTGCCAAAGCGTTGACGGTTGCCTGTTTTGCTTCATTTTGCGGTGGTTTGTTAAGCTGCATCTCGCTTTATTTCTTCTCACCGCTTTTGGCGGAACTGACGATGCAATTTAAGAGCCCGGAATATTTCTGGCTCTCGATTTTCGGTCTGACGATTATCGCGGGTGTCTCCAGCCGCTCGATTCTTAAGGGGTTGATGTCGGGTATTCTGGGCTTGCTCATTTCAACGATCGGCATGGATCCGATGGAAGGCGTCGAACGCTACATGTTTGGGGTGAGCACCCTCTATAACGGTGTTAACGTGACTTGCGCCTTAATCGGTTTGTTCTCCATGTCTCAAGTCTTGATTTTGGCGGAAAAGAAGATTGTCGAGCGCGCCAAGGCCGCCAAGATTAAAGATAAGCTAACGCTCACCAAGGGCGAGGTCAAACGCATCATGCCCACGATCACGCGCTCTTGGATTATCGGCAACATTTTGGGGATTTTACCCGGTGCTGGCGCTACGATCGCTTGCTTCATGGGTTATAACGAGGCTAAACGCTTCTCAAAACACAAAGAAGAGTTCGGCACGGGTTCGATTGAAGGTGTGGCTGGATCAGAAGCAGCCAATAACGCTGTGACGGGCGGCTCTTTGATTCCGACGCTCACTTTGGGCATTCCCGGTGAATCGGTGACGGCTGTGTTGATGGGCGGGCTTATCATTCACGGTTTGCAACCCGGTCCTGAGCTTTTTACAACCTACGCCGACATGACCTACACGTTCTTCGCGGGCTTTGTGCTTGTGCAGTTTGCCATGCTTGCTATCGGTCTGTGGGGCTGCAAGATTTTCGCCAACATCGCCCGTCTTTCCGACAGCATCCTGATTCCTTCAATCGTCGTGCTCTGCGTGGTCGGTTCCTACGCCATCAACAACAATATCGTTGAAGTCATCATCATGTGCATATTCGGCGTGATCGGTTACTTGGTGCGTAAATTTGATTTAAATGCGGCCGCCATTGTGTTGGGTCTGATCTTGGGGCCCATCGGAGAAAACGGTTTGCGCCGCTCGCTCATGCTCAGCGACGGTGATCCCTCGGTGCTTTTCGCCACTCCCCTGTGCTGGATGCTCATCGCCCTTTGCGTGGTGGGTATTTTCTCGCCCCTTTTCATGGGACGCGTCGAAAAGGATATGGTTGAAAAACACAAATAGTATAAAGGCGCGGGATGTTTGCCGGACCAACCTCCCGCTTCCTTGCATTCGGCCCGGACAAAGACTGATTGAAGGAGTTTAATATGAAAAAGTTAGCCTTAGCATTGGCCGTGGCCATGGCGATTCCTCTGTCTGCTCAAGCTTGGACGCCAGAAAAGGACGTGAGCGTGATTGTCGCCTATAAGGCCGGTTCAGGCACGGATACCGGTGCTCGTCTTTTGATGACGCTCACCGAAAAGGAAATCGGCAAAGCCATGATCATCAACAATCTGCCGGGCGCTGACGGTAAGATTGGCTGGACCCGTTTGGTTAATTCCAAACCGGATGGCTACACGATCGGCTACATCAATTTGCCGACCTTCACCACCTTGGCCAATGAAAAGAACGCAAGCTTTAAGATCACTCAAATCGCTCCGATCGCCAACCACTTGACCGAAACCGGTGTTGTGGTGGTTCGTGCCGACAGCAAGTGGCAAACACTTCAGGATTTGGTCAAAGACGCCAAAGCCACGGGTAAATTCCGCGCATCCACCAATGGCGTGAAGGCCTCCAATCACACCGCCGCTCAGCTTTTCTCACAAAGCGCGGGGTTTGAATACAAGGCCATCCCCTATGGCGGCACCGCTGACCAATTGATGGCTCTGCGCCAGGGCGAAGTGGATTTCACGTGCGCCAAGATCGCCGACGTGGCTAAATTGGTTTCCGGCGATAAGCCTGAATTGCGTCTTTTAGGTGTTTTTGACACGAAGCGTTTGGCCGATTACCCCAACGTGCCCACTTTGGGTGAATTGGGCTATTACGACCAGTGGTACGGTTCGGCTCGCGCCATCGTCGCCCCGGCGGGCATGCCTGAAGATGTTCTGAAGTATTGGGTGGACACTTTCGCCAAGGTCATTAAGGATCCTGCTGTCGTCGAAGCGCACGAAAAAGGCGGCTTAACGATTCAATACATGAACGACAAAGAACTCGGCGACTTGATTAAGGAGCAGGATGTCTTTGCTCGCGATGTCATTTCGAAGCTCTATTAATATCTGACGATTATTTGAGCCAACGCGCTCCGGAGGTATACACTTTCGGGGCGTGTTTGTTTTATAGATTTGTATTTGTTTGTTGATATGTCAGAAGAACACTCCAGCCTGTCGGCTACGCCCGTGATGGTTTTTGTGGCTCTTTTAATGACGATCTTGGTCATGCGCGGACCGATTACTTGCGTGGGTGCCGTGGCCGATGAGATTATTTCCGTTTTGGATATCAGCTACCCCGCTTATGGTTTTTTGTCTGCTTTGCCGATTGCCTGCTTCGGTTTGTTTTGCGCGGCGGCGCCGGCCGTCAGTCAACGTTACGGATTGGTGGCGACTCTTTTAATGTCGTTGGGGTTGGTTTTTGTCGGAGCGGCAGCCCGCCTTATTCCTTTTTACAGCACAATGCTCCTTTCAACAGGACTGATCGGTGTGGGTATCGCGGTTTTAAATGTTTTGATGCCCGTGCTGCTGCGTGACTATTTCCCAAAGAATATTCCGCTTGTCATGGGGGTCTTCACCGGATTTATCGGTTTTTCCGGTTCCATTGGCGCCTATTTTTCGGTTCCGCTTTTGAATTCATTTCATTCTTTGATTGGTCCGTTAGGGCTTTGGGTCGTAATGGGCGGATTGGCCCTTTTGTGTTGGCTTGGTGTCCCTAAGCGAAAGAAAATCAGTATTTCAGGCGGTGTCTTTGAATGGGCGCTACTTAAAAAGCCCTTGACATGGGCGGTCATTTTTGTGATGGGGATGCAGTCTTTGACGATTTACACGACTGTGGCTTGGTTGCCGACCATTTTAAACACATTAGGGTTTGAACCATCAACGGCCGGTTTGGGTTCTGCGGTATTTTTGTTGGTGAGCGCGCCGGCGAGCATTCTGACGGCAGCCTTCATCAAACTTGTGCGCAGTGAAAGAGCTGCGGCTTTGATTATGACTGCCAGCTTCGCCACGGGCATTGTGCTTTGGTTGAGCGGAGGCGCCTTGTCTTTTGTGGGGTGTGTTTTGGCGGGTATCCCTCAGGGGATCACATTCAGCATGGCCATGATTTTGATGGCTCAAAAAACCAATAATCTATCCGAATTATTAGTGATTTCAAGTCTTGCTCAAGGTATCGGTTACGTATTAGCGGGATTGGGCCCCTTCATTTGCGGTCTGCTTTATCAAGGCGACGGTCAATGGTGGTCTGTTGTCTTTTTCATGTTGGGAGCCGTTGCCCTATGGGGCGTTAGTGCATGGTACGCATTCGGTGAGCGTAAATTGTTTGATTAAAAAAACTCTTACGATTCAACGTGTAAGAGGTTCTTTTAAAGTTTAACTTTAAGCGCGTGACTGGGATGATTTAAGTGATTTGCGAATTTTTTCAATTAAACTCAAATCGGCCGGCAGCCAATCAACACTATCTAAAGTTTCAAGCGTGAGCCATTTGGCCGCTTCGTGTTCTTTAAGCACTAAGTTGCCCTGCTTGACCGAGCAGAAGAAGCAATGCATCTTCAAGTGAAATTTTGGATAATCGTATTCTACCGTTTCGATTAATTCCTCCACTTCGATTTCGGTGTCAAGTTCTTCTTTAATTTCGCGAACCAACGCCTCTTGCGGGGTCTCCTCTGCCTCCATTTTGCCGCCGGGAAATTCCCAGCCACCTTTTTGATCACCATAACCTCTTTGAGTGGCGAAAATTCGATTTTGATTACGTATTACCGCTGCGACTACTTCAACTGTTTTCATAGATATTCATTTGGTCAAGAAGTTTATGAAGCACCGATTAAGCTAAAAATTAAAATAACCATGCCGACGATAAAAATCCAGCCCAACATTCGATTATTGCTGTCTTGAATTTGCTTTTGAATTTCTTCAGGCGTTGGATGATAGGTTGGTTCATATTTGCCAATAAATTCTTTATCTTGTTGAATTAAATAGATTTTATTAACAATCTCTTCATCGAGTATAAACTTTCTTCGTTTCCTTTGCCCTTCAAATTTTAGATACGCGTAATAGATTGAGTGTTCAACCGAGACTGGTTCATAGCTTCTCGTTTGTGTGTAATGGTAACCTTTGGCAAAACTTCTGGAATCCGAAATGATTTCTTTGTAAGCCACTTCAGAATTAACGCGTTCGGCTTCAATATCCACGTCTTTGACTTTTGTTAGGTCAATAGGCGGCAAATTATCATCGGATATACAAAAGAGGTCGTCATATTCGTCGATGTCATCGGACTAATAAGTCACTTCGGAGCCGTCTTTTAAAATTTCTATTGCAAGCGTCATTACTTATTTTTGTACGTGTATGGTTAACCTGCCTATACCAACAAGCATATGTTTATTGGAAAAGCCTATTGCAGTTGTTGTTATCTGCATTAGCAATACCCTTCTCATTATTCGAGACTCATTGCAATAAGTCAATCGTAAACAACTCTCGACTGATGTCGAAAGCTTTTATTTATCGTAATTGCAAAGCAATCCGACATTAGGCCGGTTTACAACAGCCCTTGGGTCATCAGCTGATAGCCCAATCCTTGCAGATTCCGACTGGCATTCAAGTCGCTGTGCGCACGGAGACCACAGTGCGGACAAACAAAACGGTGTTTCGTCCGTTTTCCCAATTGCCAACACGCCGAACACGTCTGTGAGGTATACCGGG
>DVMY01000088.1 GCA_018714755.1 Candidatus Aphodousia faecigallinarum
TTGACTACGAACACGCTCCGGCCACGAGCAAAAATTTTGAGCAGTACGTTCGTGACGGTTTCTACAACAACACTATTTTTCACCGCGTGATTCCCGGTTTTATGATTCAAGGCGGCGGCTTTGAGCCCGGCATGCGTCAAAAGCAAACTCGCGAGCCGATTGAAAACGAAGCCGACAACGGTCTTCGCAATGACAAGTACACCATCGCCATGGCCCGCACCAGTGATCCGCACTCCGCCACGGCTCAATTCTTCATCAATGTCGCCGACAATGATTTCTTAAATCACACGGCGCCCACCCCGCAAGGTTGGGGCTATGCCGTTTTCGGCAAAGTCATCGCGGGCGAAAAAACGGTCGATGACATCGCCCGAGTCAAAACCGGCCGCTGGGGCTTTTACGATGACGTTCCCAAGGATAATGTCATCATCGAAAAAGCTGAAGTCATCGAAGACTAATCTGCACGGATAGAGACTTCCATCCCAAGAGCGCCCAACGGTCTCTTGGGATTTTTTTCAAATCTAATTCAAATTATTTTGTTTGAATTCAATCTATCGCTAACAAAATTGTCCATAAAGTAGGCATTCCAAGCTCACTTTTCTCCTTTAAAATTTAGTTGTAGAGACAGACCCTCCGAGTTGACAAGCAAGTTTTCGGAGGGCCTTTTTAGTGTGGATTTTTGATAGTTACTTTATGCAGCTTAAAAACGCCTGTTTGTCATTGGGCATTGATATCGGTTCGACCACCATCAAATATGCGCTGATTGATGAAAATAAAAAGATTATCGCCGCGCGGTATGAACGGCATAAAAGCGCTGTGGTGCAAACGCTCAAAGATTTGTTGTCGGACCTTCGCAGACAGCATGAATGCGGCCAGGCGCTTGTCCGTTTATCGGGTTCTGGCGCTCTTATTTTGGCCGGTTCAACCGACACGGGTTTTGTCCAGGAGGTGGTCGCGGCCGGAACCTATCTGAGGGTAAACGACCCCCTATTGGATGTCGCGGTTGAATTGGGCGGAGAAGACGCCAAAATCATCTATCTCACTCAAGGCGTTGAGTTGCGTATGAATGAAGCGTGCGCGGGCGGCACGGGCGCCTTTATTGATCAGATGGCCTCGCTTTTGGATACCGACCCTGTAGGGCTGGATACGCTGGCGGCAAGTGCCAAACGCTCGCATCCCATCGCGTCGCGCTGTGGTGTTTTTGCCAAAACCGACGTGGTCGCGTTGCTCAATAGCGGCGTGCCGCGCGAGGAAATCGCCCGAAGTATTTTTGAAGCCGTGGCCGATCAGGCGATCAGCGGCTTGGCTTGCGGGCGTCCCATCGCAGGCCGCGTGGCTTTCTTGGGCGGCCCCCTTCACTTTTTGCCGCAATTGGCGGCCGCTTTTGAGCGCAAACTCAAAGCCGAAGGCACCACATTCGAGCATTTTGACAATTCTCAGTACGCCGTCGCCTATGGCGACGCGATTGACGCTTTCCAAAATCCGACTGACTCCGAACCGACGCTTGATCAATTTATCGAAAAATTAGCCGCAATTGACACAATTGCCGGAGAATCAGGGCATTTAGCGCCCTTTTTTAAAACGGACGCGGAGCTTGAAGAATTTAAAAACCGTCACGCCTTGCATCGCGCCAAACGCGGGTCACTCGATGCCGCTCAAGGCGATCTGTATTTAGGCATTGACTTGGGAAGCACCACTGTCAAACTCGCGCTCATTGACAAAGAAGATGCCATTATTTACGACTGGTACAGTCACAATGAGGGGGATCCCCTCCCCAAACTCATTCCTCAAGTATTGGACTTGGTGACCAAACTGCCTCAAGGCGCCTTTATCCGCTCCATTTGCACAACCGGCTACGGGGCAAGCCTTGCGCAAGCCGCGCTTGGCAGTCAATTTAACGAGGTGGAAACACTTGCCCACCAACGTGCGGCCGTCGCCTTTGATCCCCTCACCACGTATGTGATCGATATCGGCGGACAGGACATGAAGTGCCTGAAGGTCACGGGCGGCGCTATCTCTGACGTGAAACTCAACGAAGCGTGCTCCTCGGGCTGCGGCTCATTTATTGAAACCTACGCCAAACAGTTGGGGCTTAGCCTTGAGGACTTCGTCGACAGCGCCTTGCACGCGCAAAATCCCTGTGATTTAGGCACGCGCTGCACGGTTTTCATGAATTCAAAGGTCAAGCAAGCGCAAAGCGCGGGCGCCACCGTATCCGATATCGCGGCGGGTCTTTGTCACTCCATTGTGCTAAACGCCTTGCATAAGGTGTTGCGCATCGCCGATACCAAACAGTTGGGCGAACATGTTCTCGTGCAAGGGGGAACCTTTTTAAATGACGCCATTTTGCGCGCCTTTGAACTCTACATCGGTCAAAATGTGATTCGACCCGATATCGCGGGACTCATGGGCGCCTATGGCGCGGCATTAATCGCCAAGGAGCGAACCACTGAGAAAACCGCCCTCTTAGATCTGAGCGCTCAAGCGCTTGACCTGACCAATGTCAAGACCACAGAATTTCGCTGCAAAAGCTGCAACAACCATTGTCTTTTGACGCTTCACCGTTTCGCGAGCGGCCAAAAGCACGTAAGCGGCAACCGCTGCGACTTCGCGCTCAAATCAATGGAAGGGAAAAATGCCGAGCATTTCATCGATAGAAAGTGCGCTCTTCTCTTTAACCGAGAGCCGCTTTCTGAGGATCAAGTCCCGCGCGGCACTATCGGCATCCCCCGTGTTTTAAATATCTATGAACACTACCCGTATTGGTTTGAGCTTTTCACGAAGCTTGGCTTTCGGGTGGAACTCTCGCCCTACTCGGACCACTACATCGCCGGGCTGGGTATCGAGAGCATTCCCTCGCAGAGCTTATGTTTACCCGCCAAGCTCGCGCATGGCCATGTAACATGGTTGGCTAAAAAAGGGATCACACATATTTGGCTGCCTTGCATCCCGAAAGAAAGAACCAATTTCAAAAATGTCCCGGGCCGCTTTGCCTGTCCTGTGGTGGGCGGTTACCCCGAAGCGCTGAAATTAAATTTCGAATGTACGCATCCGGAAACGAAGCTTCTCACGCCCTTTGTGGACTTAAACGAAGCTAAAACGGTCGAAAAAGCCATATTGGAAGCTTTCCCTGATATTCCGATCTCCCAAATCAAAGAGGCGAGCCGCAGTGCAGAAGCCGCGCAGCAAACCTATCAGCGCCAGGTGCGCCAAATGGGTGAAAAATGTTGGCGCGAACACGAAGTCTCCAAAGCGCCGCTTGTGGTGATCGCCTCTCACCCCTATCACATGGATCCGTTTGTGAACCATGGCATCTGCACACTCATTGCCTCGATGGGCGCGGATATTGTGACCGAAGACTCAATCGCGCACATGGCGCCTGATACAACTTCGCTTGACGTGATTGACCAGTGGACATTTCATAGCCGACTTTATCGCGCCGCGGAACTCACTCAAAACAAACCTTGGGCGGAGCTCGTGCATTTGGTGAGCTTCGGCTGCGGGCTTGACGCCATCACAAGCGAGCAGGTCAGGCGTATTTTGCAGCCCACAGGCAAGCTCTACACCATGCTTAAAATCGATGAAGGCGACACTTTGGGCGCGGCCCGCATTCGCCTGCGCTCCTTATTTGCCGCCGTGAAAGATCGTCGAGACCTTCATGCCGGCACTCCGGAAGCGCCGATCGTTTGGCACAAAAAAGAAGAGAAAAAGCCGATTGATCCCAAGGCCATCAAGACCATTTATGTGCCGCAAATGGCGCCGATTCACTTCCCGATATTGACCAGCGCCCTCAATAGCCTTGGCTTTAACGTGAAGCTCTTGCCGACCGTGAAGCCCGAGGCGATTCAGCTCGGTCTTCGCTATGTCAACAACGACGCCTGCTACCCGGCCATCGTGGTGATCGGCCAGCTATTGGACGCGGTGACGTCAAAGGACTTTGATAAAGAGACCAGCGCGCTTTTGTTAGCCCAAACCTGCGGACCGTGTCGCGCGACAAACTACGCCACGCTTCTGAAATGGGCTCTTAAAGATCTGGATATGGAAGCGTTGCCGGTGATCACCATTTCAACCCAAAAAGTGACCGGCACAGAACACTTGCCGTTGGGCCTAAAAGGCATTCACCGCATCGCATTGGGCGTCATCTACGGCGACTTGTTGCAAAAGCTATACCTTAAAACGCGCGCCTATGAAAAAGTCAAAGGCAGCGCCGAGGCCTTGCTTCAAAAGTGGCAAGCCATCGCCTGCCGAGACATCAACAAGGGGCGTCATGGCTTAAGAACCAACGCCGCTTTGATGGCGCGGGAATTCGCATCTGTTGAAAAACTGGAGGTTAAAAAACCGCAAGTGGGCATTGTGGGTGAAATTCTTCTGAAATACCATCCGCAAGCCAACCTCAACATTTTGGAAGAACTTTTCGCCGAAGGGGCCGAACCCCGATTGGGAGACATATCAAGCTTCCTGCTTTACTGCCTCTACGACCCGATTTTCCAAGCCAAGGCTTTAAAGGGTCCTAAGATGCGAGCGCTCACTTCCAGGTTATTTGTCGGATATTTTGAATCCATGCGCTCGGTCGCCAACCAAGCGCTTTTAGAAGCCGGCTTCTCCGGCATGCCAACGTTAAATGAACATTTGGCGCGACTAAACAGCCTGATGTCTCCCGCGCAGCAAGCCGGCGAAGGGTGGCTTCTCACCGCTGAAATGGTGGAATTTTTGGAAACGGGCGCGCCCAACGTGCTTTGTCTGCAGCCTTTCGCGTGCCTGCCCAACCACATCACAGGCAAAGGCGTTATGCGGGTGCTGCGTCAGATTTATCCCGATGCGAACCTCTGCGCGATTGACTTTGAGGCGGGCACCTCGCACGCCAATTTCACCAATCGCTTAAAGCTATTCATGGCGCAGGCTCGCGCCGCTCAACTTGATTCGAAGAAGGAGTAAAACCATGGCGACTCTTTCACAAGGCGGACTGTTGATTGTGACGCTGCCCGATCAAGGAGCAATGGGGCCTCTAAAATCACATTACTTTGACCCGCGAGCCAAACAGGGAAAAATCCGTGATGCGTTGGTGAAGTGGTTCACCCTTTGGGGCATTCCCCTTTCAGGCTCCACAAACAATCCCACCTGGCTTGAAGCGCACACGACAGAGGTCATTTGGTGTGATTCAGTGCCCCCTGAGCTGCATGGCCCGCAGACTATTAAATATTTTGCGCGAAACGGTGATCGGGTCGCTCAAATTATTGAAGAGACGCGGCCCAAACTGATCATTGTGCTGAGCGCCTATCTGTATGAAGCGATGAGCACGGGTGAACTGGCTGAGCGGATTACCGCCGTCATCGGAAAAGCCAGAACCGCTCCCCGTCGGATCACCAATTTACGTTTAAAAGCGATGGAGCAAAAGTTTGAGCGCGCCAATATGCTCATATTGCCCACCCCGTCGAAGAACACAACCGATGACTACGTGCGAAGCCTAAGCGCCGCAGTGCGGGAAAATTTTGAGTCCGCAGGCTTTAATTTGACCGAAGGCGGCGACGCGCTCACCGTTGTCGCGAAAGATTTGCTCGTGCTTGATGAAAATAAAACGCTCATTACCCTTCAAAATCGCTTGAGAATCGATGAAATACGAGCACGAAAATTGCTCGACTCCCTTGAAGAAAGGGGGATTATTTCCAGACCTGATGAATTGGGCAGACGATATTTCAGAAAGCTCTGACTTTGTCCCTTTCAGACGATTAACTAAAAGTTGCGTCTCGTTGCTTAGAGTACTTTCTACTCAGCAACTGACAGACTGTATCTATGCGATTGCAAAAAATTCCATTAGGACGCGATCGAAAAGCCTAAGAAAAATCAGCGGAACATCTAGAGAACGATGAATGACTATTTTTGTTCAGTATGTTGAACAGTTTTAGGGCTTTTTTGTTCAATGCGTTGAACAATTTTATGCACTTTTTGTTCAATGCACTGAACAACATTCTCTCCTACTGCAATCATTTCAAGAAAAACACCGACGTTTAGCAAAGGGAAAACAGCCCCTGCCAAACATCGGCGTTATATAGTCAGAAGCTCTATTAAGAAGTTAAAAACAGCTGACTTTCACGTGCGTTAGAACGTATGGCGAACGCCAATATTCCAACGATAGTTTTCTTTAACCTCACCACCGTTGGTGCGTTCAAAATCAATATAGGTGTAAGTGTTGTCGGTCCAATTGAAATTAGCGCCAACGCCCATTTCGATCCAAGCGCCGCCCAAATCCTCTTCAATCGTATTGCGAGCCACACCCTTGATGGCTTTTGCGCTCATATCACCATCAAAGTCATAGACACCGGAAGCGCGAGCATAAATAGTTCCTTTATTATTCGGGAACTTAAATCCCGTGCGAACACCAACCCGGCCGATTAAACTATCGTAGTCGCCTTGGTCAATCGAAACGCCATTGCTTGTCTTAAATTGCTCGCCTTGCACATGGCCATAGTTGACACCAATTTGCGGTTCAACATACAGGCCTCCTTGGAGGAATTCAAAGCGGTAACCCGTTTCAACACTAACAGCGTAGGCATTGCTGTCATAATCGCCATTCATGCCATTGAGCGCGAAATCATTTTCAAAACGATTGTATTTCGCCATTAAGTCAAGGTAGGCGCCACAAGGCACAAACCACGTGCCATAGAGAGCAAGCCCATAACCTTTATTGTCAGCAGAACCGTGATCATATGAAGCTTCGCCATCGGTATAAGTAAAG
>DVMY01000089.1 GCA_018714755.1 Candidatus Aphodousia faecigallinarum
ACTCGATGGCCGTCACATTTTTTTCATCGGCGCCCGGACACATAAGCGTCAAAGCCAATCCCTTCATGCCCGCTCGGCCCGTACGGCCGATTCGGTGCACATAATCTTCCGCGTTAAAGGGCACATCAAAATTGATGACCACCGGCAAATCGGCGATATCCAAACCGCGCGCAGCCACGTCGGTTGCCACCAGCACGCGCACTTCACCACGCTTGAAAGCTTCAAGCGTCTTAATGCGCTCTTCCTGAGTTTTGTCGCCATGAATGGAATCGGCTTCAACACCGTATTGTTCAAGCGTTCGAGCCAAGCGTCGGCAGACGATTTTGGAATTGACAAACACCAAAATATTTTTGGCGTCTTCACACATTTCATCATCCAAAAGATCCAAAAGCGCGTCCACTTTTTCAGAGTTGTGCACTTCATAGAGTTTTTGAGTGATCGTTTTAGCCGTGGAATTTTCACGAGCCACTTCAACCAACTTCGGTTGATTTAAAAAGTTCGCCGCCAATTTTTTGATTTCGGGCGAGAAAGTCGCCGAGAACATCAAACTTTGGCGCTTCGCGGGCAATAGCTTCAAAATTTTTGAGATGTCGGGCAAAAAGCCCATGTCCAACATCCGGTCTGCCTCATCCAACACCACGATTTGCACTTGGCTTAAATTGGTGTTCTTTTGCTCAACGTGATCCAGCAAACGTCCGGGGGTGGCCACCAACACCTCGACTCCGCGCCTTAAAGCGTCCTGCTGGGTGTGAATGTCCACACCTCCGAAAACACAAGCGCTTCTGAGTCCCGTGTACTTGGCGTAGCTGTGCAAATTCTCATGAACCTGGTCGGCGAGTTCGCGAGTCGGCGTTAAAATCAGCGCTCGCACCGGGTGCCTTGCGGGCGACATGCTCGTATTGGCTGTTGGAATCAAGCGCTCCAACAGGGGCAAGCCGAAACTCGCGGTTTTACCCGTTCCGGTTTGAGCCGCGCCCATCACATCGCTGCCCGCTAAAACCAAAGGAATCGCTTGAATTTGAATGGGAGTGGGCGTTTCATAACCCATTTCCGAAATGGCACGCATTATTGTTTCGTGCAAATCAAAAGACTCAAAAGAAGTGTTCTCAGACATTCAGTTTTCCGACTAAATTGGGGAACCTATCCCCATAAAAATACGATATCGCATTGAAATTTCAGAGATTCTATCATTTTTGGCGCAATTTCAAATTCAAAAGCCTTGCGAGAACCAACTCACAAGGCTTTTGACTCGGGTTTTAAACCCCAGATCGCGCTTCTTTAGATGAAGAACAAGTTCATCAAGAAGAAGGTCGGCACCAAGATGCCCACGGACCAAATCATGTAACCGAAGAAACTCGGCATCTTCACGCCGCGTTCTTGAACGATCGAAATCGTCATGAAGTTAGGCGCGTTGCCGATGTAAGTCATCGAACCCATAAAGACCGAGCCCATGGAAATGGCCATCAAGGTGTGCGAATCCTCGTTCATCAAGATCATCGGATCACCGCCAGCCAAGTTAAAGAAGGCCAAATAGGTCGGGGCGTTATCCAAGAAGGAGGACAAAGAACCCGCCAACCAGAAGAACATGTGGTTGTTAAATGTTCCGTCAGCGTTTGTCACCAAAGCCACCAACGGAGCAAAGGCACCGTCGTGACCCGCGCGCAACATTTCCAAAACCGGAACGATACAGCAGAAGATGCCGAAAAAGAGTTTTGCAACTTCCAAAATCGGATCCCAAGAGAATTGATTGCTTTCACGAGCCGCTTTAGGCGTAAGGGCTAAGCTCAAACCGGCAAAGGTTAAAAAGAGCACGTCGCGCAAAATGGATTCAAGCGTAAGTTGAACATGAAGCACCTCAAAGCTGATGCCTGACTTCCAGAAACCGGACAAAAGCATGCTGCCCACGATACCCGCCAAGAAAAGGATATTGATGGCGCCTTCAATTTTGAAGGGTTCCTTTTCTTTGAAATGGATGGTGTTTTGATCTTCTTTTTTATAGACGATCGTATCCAAAATAACGTAGATCAACAAAAGGAATAAAACCGTTGCCATCATCGGCAGGAAAAGATGCTCCGTTGTCCAGAAGAAGTCAACGCCTCGCAAAAAGCCCAAGAACAAGGGAGGATCGCCCAACGGCGTCAAGCTGCCGCCGATGTTTGCCACCAGGAAAATGAAGAAAATAAAGGTGTGCATGCGATACTTGCGGTTTTTATTGGCTTCGAGCAAAGGACGAATGATGAGCATGGCCGCGCCAGTCGTTCCCATGACATTGGCAAGCAACGCGCCAACGAAAAGGAAGGCCGCGTTCATAAGCGGCGTGCCTTCAAATGAAGAGCGGATGTGGATGCCGCCGGCTACAACGAACAAAGCGCCGACGAAGATAATAAACGGAATATAGTCGCCGATAATGGCGTGCGCAAGAGCGCCGGTGGCAATTGTTCCGCCATAAATGGCAAAAAGCGGCACCGCGCACAAAAGCGCCCAAGCCACCGCCACTTTCCCGAAATGATTGTGCCAAAAGTGCGGCACGAGCATCGGGCAGAGCGCGATGCTTAACAAAATTCCGGCAAACGGAATGGCCCAAGCGATGGAAAGCTCGGCACCATTGAGGCCGGCGGCGTTGGCAAGCATCGGAGAGATCGCCAAACACGCGCCCAAAAGCATTTTATGAATCATTTGTTAAGTCCTTTGCTTTTGTTGATTTAAATTAACTTTTAGATTGTATAAAAAATTATTTCCTTGCGTTGAAGAATTTTTCCCTTTTCTAAGGATTCATTCCAAAAACTTGTTTCAAATAGGCCAAATAGCTCGGATCATCACACAGGCTTTTACCCGGCGTGTCGGAAATTTTCGCCACCGGCTGCCCATTGGCGCGAACCATCTTGATGACAATATTCAATGGTTCGGGCCCCAAGTCATTGGTGAGATTGGTGCCCACACCGAACCCTAACTTCACGCGCCCCTTGAAACGACGAAACAATTTGATTAAACGGTCAAAGGTGAGGCTGTCGGAAAAAATAAATGTTTTCGTTCTCGGATCGCAGCGGTTGGCCTTGTAGTGTTCGATCATGCGCTCGCCCCAGCTTTCCGGGTCGCCCGAATCCTGTCTGACGCCGTCAAAGAGCTTGCAAAAATACATGTCGAAGTCTTTCAGAAAGGGCTCAATGCCGTAAACGTCCGTGAGCGCGATCCCCAAGTCGCCTCGGTACTCTTTGGCCCACATTTCAAAAGCGTACGTCTGAGAATCTCTCAGTCTCGGCCCCAAGGCCTGGCAAGCCTGCAGATACTCATGCGCCATGGTGCCCATCGGGATGAGATTCAGTTCCTTGGCGTAAAGCACGTTGCTCGTACCCGCGAATTCATGAGGCAAGCGAGCTTTCAGTATCTCCAACACTTCTTTTTGCCATACGCGTGAAAAGCGCCTGCGCGTGCCAAAATCCGATATTGAAATTAACTCACGATCGGGTTCTTTTTCGATCATTTGAATTTTGGCTTCCAGTCGTCTTTTGCCTTCGCTCTTATCAATGTTGGGAGCAATATGCCGAAAATACGTTTCGTTGACAATCGCCAACACGGGAATTTCAAACAAAATGGTGTGAAGCCAGGGACCCTTTATAGTAATGGCGAGTTGGCCGTCTTTTTCACCGATATCAATGTATTTGCGCTTGAGTTGGAAAAGACTTAAGAACTCCACAAAATCGTCTTTAATGAAACGAAGCGAGCGAAGATACTCCAACTCCTCTTCCTTAAAACGAAGCGTGCACAAGTGGTCCACCTCGGCCTTGATCTCATCCTTGTAAGGCCTGAGGTCAACACCGACGTTGCGGCAACGGAAGCGATACTCCACCGAAGCGCCCGGGAACTGATGCAACACGCATTGCATCATCGTGAATTTGTATAAGTCGGTGTCCAACAATGACTCGATAATCACAATGAACCGTCCTTTCGGATGTTTTCAATGCCTTTAGTCTAGCCTTTTTCATTAACAGGTGCGTTAAAATCAAGAAATTATTAGAAATAAATTTCAGTAGGGAGATTATTGTGGCTCATGTAGTTTGTGACGCTTGCATTAATTGCACGGATACGGCGTGCGTGGCGGTGTGCCCGGTTGATTGCTTCCGCGTCGGTCCTAATTTTTTGGTCATTGATCCTGACGAATGCATTGACTGCGCGGTGTGCGTGCCCGAGTGCCCTGAAGAGGCCATTTTCCATGAAGATGACGTTCCTGAAGGACAGGAAGAATTTATCGCTTTAAACGCAGAACTTTCCAAGAAGTGGCCCTCCATCACCCGTCAGCGTCCTCGTCCGGCCGATGCCGATAAGTGGCATGGCGTTCCCAATAAGCGTCAATATCTGAAGACAGAATAGTTCCAATTTTCAGTCTTGACACGGCCCGCCCACATGGACGGGCGTCATTGATTTCGGAGCATGGCAACATGGCTATCCAAGCAGTCACCATTAAAGAACTCGCTCATCACAATGAACGGGTGATGTTTGTTTCGGTGGAAAAACCCACGGGGTTTCAATTTCAGCCGGGACAGTTTGTCCGCTTAGGCATCGGCTTGGTCGATCACCCGCAAACCGAAGGCGACTGCCTCATGCGCCCCTACTCCATTGCCAGTCATCCGAGTGAGGATAAACTGAGCTTTTATATCGCTCGAGTGATTGACGGCGCTCTCACGCCCAAATTGTTCGAATTAAAAGTGGGCGACACGGTTTATGTGGATGACACGGCCTATGGCCTCATGCTCCCCGATCGACTTGAGAGAGGCGGCACGCTTATTTGCTTTGCCTCCGGCACCGGCCTTTCGGCTTTTCTTTCCGTCATCAAAGACAATCCTTGGAAGCGCTTTGACAACGTGGTGGTTGTTCATTGCGCCCGATGCGCGGACGATATCACGCTGACCGAAGCTTTCAACGAGGCCGTGAAAAGACAAAACCGCGAAGTCAATTTCCGATTTATCGCCGCCACCACCCGTGAACCTGATCCGAGTAAATGCGGTGAGATCACTCGGCGAATCCCTGAGGCGATCGCCCAAGGAGAATATGAAAAAATGGGCTTTACGCTTACACCACAATGGGTGCGCGCCATGATCTGCGGCAATCCGGGATTCGTGGACGGTGTGAAAAAGGCGCTCAAGGACCGAGGTTTTACCGCTCCCAGAGGGGAAAAACTCGGAACCTATGTGGCTGAGAATTTTTGGTAGGAATCATGTCAGAACATCTCATTGACGCCATTGACGACGTGCTGCCGCAGACACAGTGCAGACAATGCGGATGCGATGGCTGCAGAAATTACGCATGGGCGATCGCCATGGGCGAGGCTCCGATTAATCGCTGTGCGCCGGGCAGACAAAAAGGAATTGACGCCTTGGCCCGGGTCACCGGAAAAGAATCTATCGCTTTGGATCCCGAGTATGGTCATGAAGTACCTCTTGAGATCTCCCGGATTAAACCTGATTTATGTATCGGCTGCAGAAAGTGCGTCCCCGTCTGCCCTACCGGCGCCATCGTGGGCGCCCCAAAACGTTTGCACGGTGTCGTCGATGACTGGTGCACGGGCTGCGCACTTTGCGTTACCGCCTGTCCGGTCGATTGCATTGAAATGGTCCCCGCCCCGTTTGAATGGACTCGTGACCGCGCTCATGCGGCCCGAGAGCGCTATCGCCAAAAACAAAAGCGGGAAAAAGCGCGTGAAATGGAACGAAACGCCAAACTCTCCGCCCAAAGCGCGGCCGAGAAGAAAAAGGCGCTTCTCGCCGACATTCTCGCCCGAGTTAGAAAATGAACAAAACCAAACGCTACGAAATCATGAAACGGTTGGCGGCGATTCGTCCCAACCCTCAGAGCGAACTGCACTATCGAACCCCTTACGAATTATTGGTGGCGGTGGTTTTGTCCGCTCAAGCAACGGATAAAAGCGTGAATCTTGCCACCGAAAAACTTTTTCCGGTGGCCAACACCCCTGAAGCCATGGTTAAATTGGGCGTCGAAGGTTTGACTCCTTATATCCGAACTATCGGCTTATATCGAAACAAAGCCAAGCACGTCATTGCCTTGAGCGAAAAATTATTGCGTGATTTCGATGGCGTCGTGCCTGAAGACAGAGAATCGCTCGAAAGCCTTCCGGGCGTCGGTCGCAAAACCGCCAATGTGGTTCTCAATGTCGCGTTCTGCCAACCCACGATTGCCGTGGACACTCACATTTTCCGCGTGAGTAACCGCACGGGCTTTGCTCCCGGCAAAACTCCGCTTGAGGTTGAGGAAAAACTATTAAAGTTCGTTCCGCAGGAATTTAAAAAAGACGCTCACCACTGGCTTTTGCTTCACGGACGCTACTGCTGCAAAGCGACAAAGCCTGACTGCACAGGCTGTCCGATTGTGGATTTGTGCGAATTCAAAAAGAAGAGTTTGAAAAGCGACGGCGAATGTTAATTCCAGTCAAGCGACCAATCCACCGTTACCTCTGACTGATCGAAATCAATTGACAGCACATAGGCTTCAACCATGGGGATGTAGAATACATCTCCCTTTTCGGTCTTGACCGCCAATAGATCCTGCGCGCCGTTATCGGTGACGCCGACCACGTCGCCCAAGCGTTCCCCTGAAAGATTGACAACGGTCATTCCCAGGAGATCGTCATCGTAGAAATCCCCTTCGGCCAACTCGGGCAAATCATCACGATCGACCAACAAACTGCCCTTTAATGCCAGTGCCTCTTCACGGGTGTGAATCTCGTTGATTCTGGCGATAAAGTCCTTGCCATGCGCTTTGACTTCCGCAACCGTCAAAAGCTTAGGTTCCACGCCCGGCTTTCTAGGAAACGGGAGAAACCACCAACGGTCGCATTCAAAAAGCAAGTCACCCTCGCGGCCCATGGGAACAACGCGCACCCAGCCACGAACACCATAGGCGCCCGCCGTGCGGCCTACCTGCATTAAATTGTCTGTTTGTTTACCAGTCATTTTCAAAGGACAAGAAAAAGGGCGATCCCGCAGATGTTTCTTTTGCGTTTTAGATACTCGCGGCCGAAGTGTTCAAATCTCGAACCCAAGCGGTAGACACAATTCCGTTTGTTTGGTGTGGTCCGAAACGACAAGCTTTTTGTGCCGCAACGCAAAGTAACGATATCGGAATCGCCCTTCGTGCAAACAAGGTTTGCAGAATTTTCGATTAGGCAGCAGCCTTCTTGGCTTGCTTGACCAAACGAGCAACGGTGTCGCTCATTTGAGCGCCTTGACCGATCCAGTGCGTGAGACGTTCGTCAGCAATTTGGAACTTCACAGCTTGACCGGAAGCCATCGGGTTGTAGTAGCCCAAGCGTTCGATAAAACGACCGTCACGGGGGTTACGGGAATCCGTTACAACGATGTTGTAGAAGGGACGCTTCTTAGAACCGCCGCGAGCAAGACGAATAACGACCATTTAATTTACCTCTTGTGTCTATAAGTAAACGTGGCAACGCCACAATAAAAAACGAAACCCCGAGGGGTTTCACGAAAATTCGCCGTATTCTAACGCATTTTCAAAATACTAGCCATCCTTTTTGCTAATTTTCGGCCAAAGCGAATCGAACCGCCGCCATGGCGTGGATGTCGGTGGTATCAAAGACAGGCATATCGGTGTCAGTCTGCTTAACCAGAAGTCCGATTTCCGTGCATCCCAAAATGACACCTTGCGCGCCTTGATTTTTTAATTTGTCGATGACTTCCAAAAATTTGACCTTTGATTCAGGTTTAATTTGTCCGACGCAAAGTTCCTTGAAAATCACCTCGTTAATCATTTCCATGTCAGCCTCGTTCGGAACGAGCACTTCCAAACCGCGATGGGTCAAACGCTGCTTCAAAAAATCCTGCTGCATGGTGTACTTGGTGCCTAAAAGTCCCACTCGAGAAATCGCTTGGCTTGCCAAGGCATCCGCGGTCGCATCCGCAATGTGCAAAAGCGGAATATTGACCGCTTGTGCGACCTCATCGGCCACTTTGTGCATTGTGTTTGTGCAAATGAGAACAACATCGGCGCCTGCCATTTCCAGTCCCTGGGCGGCGTTCGACAAAATTTCAGCGCTTTTTGACCAATTCCCACTGGACTGACACTTCTCAATTTCGTCAAATTCAACGCTCCAAAGGACGATCTTGGCAGAATGCAAACCGCCCAGCCGTTGATGAACCGCCTCGTTAATGAGCTGATAGTACGTCACGGTGCTCTCCCAACTCATCCCGCCGATTAATCCGATTGTGCGCATGTTTTTCTCCTAAGTTAACGATCCTTTCAGTGTAGTCATTTCTTGCTATCTTTTTCTCAATTGCAAACTTTTGCAACCACTGCAACACGGCGCGACAAATTGAGTTTTCCATTTGTTTGGCATAATACGAGGCGTTACTTTTAGGGGGGCAGGCTCTATGAGCAAGAAAAAAGTTGTTTTGATGTCCACGGGCGGCACCATTGTAAGTTCCGGTGAAAGCGCCACGCAAACCACGGGCTACCGTCTGGGAGAACTCTCCATCAACGCCCTTTTGGATCAATTGCCTGATCTTAAAGATCGGATCGAGTTGGAGCAGGAAGCGGTAAGCCACATTGACTCAAGTTCCATGACGAGTGAAATTTGGCTCAAACTGGCCCGTCATGTCCAAACCGCTGTTGATCGTGATGATGTGGACGCGGTGGTGATCACGCATGGCACTGACACGATGGAAGAAACCGCCTATTTCCTGCATCTGATTTTGAAGACCGAAAAACCGGTGGTCTTCACGGGCGCCATGCGTCCCGCCACCGCCTTGTCTGCCGATGGCATTTTGAATCTTTACAACGCATTTCAAGTGGCGCTTGATAATCAATCCAAGGGCTTGGGCGTGCTGATGGTCTTAAATAACACCATCGGAAGCGCGCGCTTCAGCACCAAAACCAACACCACTAACGTCGCCACTTTTTCAGGTTTAAACACGGGTGATTTGGGATCCGTCATCGATAACGCCGTGATGTACTTTAATCACTCCACGCGCCCCCATACCATGGCGACGCCCTTTAGCGTGCATGACTTTGACGCAAATGAATCCTTCCCCCGTGTGGATATTTTGCTCTCGCACGCCGACGATGACGCGAGGCTTGTTGACGCCTGCGTCGCCATTGGCGCCAAAGGCATTGTTTTTGCCGGCCTCGGCAACGGTTGCGTGCCGGAAAAAGTTTTACCCGGCATTGAACGCGCTTCAAAAGCCGGGGTCCGGGTGATTCGCAGCTCTCGAGTCTTCACGGGACCTGTTTTCAATGGACTGAGTGAGTGGAAAGAGGCCGGAATGATCGACGCTTGGAATTTATCCGCCGCCAAAGCTCGCGTGTTGCTTCTGCTCGCGCTAAAGAAGGGCATCACTGACATTGATACCTTAAGAGAAATGTTTGAGCGTTATTAACCAAAAACTCCGTGCTCAAGCAAAATACGCAAACCAATTAAAAATAAAACAGCCGCCCCGAGAAGTGAAAGCTTTTTACTATGACGGGCGGCTTTTTCTGACAGCGCCGCGGCCGCAAACATGGCTAAAGCCGTTAAAAGGGCGCAGACCAGGCCAATCACAGTTGCCGGCAGAGCTATGGGCATGGACACCATCGCAAACGAAAATCCAACCGCCAATGCGTCAAGGCTTGTCGCCACTGCGAGCATGGCCAGTTTTCCCCATGCGATATCGCTTCCCATTGAACGGCATTCGCACTGATCGGCTTCGTCTTCTTCCTTTTCAAAAGCCTCCCGAACCATGGAAGCCGAGACAAAAAATAAAAGGCCAAACGCCACCCAGTGATCCCAAGCGTTAATCAGGCTATAGAGCGCGCCGCCCGCGAACCAACCGATTGTCGGCATCAGCGCCTGAAAACCGCCGAAAACCAGGGAAAATTTCAATACATGGGAGAGCTTGATTTTAGGCTGAACCGCGCCCCAACAAAGAGCCACCACCATCGCGTCAACCGATAGCGCCACAGCGATTGCGAAAATCTCAATGAATTGCACCGATCACTCTCCCGAGAAATTTAACGTCGGATTATACGGGGAACATTTGACGGTTAGATTTCAAGGTGCCGCTTGGAATAAAAGATCCCGATCACCCAACCGATCAGGGCCGGCGTGACCCACTCCAACCCAATGGAATAAAACGGCAAATGCGACAGCAACGGGATTTCCAGCCCCACATCTTTGAGGGCGCCGCCAATGCTGACAATGGCCGTGAACGTGATTGTCAATGGATATACTTTAGAGAAATTCTGGTTGAAGTGATGTGTGAGACCGAGAATGATCAGCATCAATGCCACCGGATAAATGGCCATCAAAACCGGAATGGAGAATTTCAAAATCAAAGTCAGCCCCGCATTGGAAACCACCATGCTGCATAGCACAAAAACCAAAAGCCATCCTCGATAAGACAGAGTCGGAAAGACTTTTGTGAAATAGTCGCTGCAACAGGACAACAATCCCACGCAGGTATTCAGACAAGCCACAAAAAAGATCATCCCCAAAAGGATCAATCCCCAGGATCCGAACTGAATTTGAGCCACGGAAGTTAGGGTCTGAGCGCCGTTTTCTGTGATTAAGCCCGCGCCCCCTACCGTAGCACCGATATGAGCCAGCGCTAAATAAATCGTAATCAAGAAAAAGCCCGCTATCATCCCAGCTTTGACTGTTTCGCTCACCACTCCTTCGGTGCTTTTCACCCCCAAAGCCTGAACATTAAGCGCAATGATCAAGCCAAAATTGAGCGCGGCCAGTGTATCCATCGTTTGGTAGCCTTCTAAAAATCCTCGAACAAACGCATTGATGTCATAGGGAGGCAAGGCCAAACCGTAACCCGCAATCGGGCTGAAAAGGCAGGCGAAGAACAAAAGCGCAATCATAAGTATCAATGCGGGGGATGTAAATTTGCCCAGGCGTTGAGTTAACTTCTCTGGTTTCAGCGCCATGAGTCCCGCCAACGTGAAAAAGAACACTGAATAGACAAACTGAGCACAAACTAAAGGAGAAAATCCCATGAAAAACGGTTCAGAGGCGGTCGTGAAAAGCGGCGCCAAAGCCATTTCAAACGAAGTGCTCGCCGTGCGGGGAATGGCCACGCAGGGACCAATCGATAAATAAATCAAAAGCGTGAAGATAAAGGCAAACTGAGGATGAACGCGGCTTGCGAGCATCATAAGTCCGCCCGAGCGAGCCACGGTCATCACACCCAAAATGGGAAAGCAGACCGCCGTGATCGCAAAACCAGCCATGGCCCAAGGCATATCCACGCCGGCCAACGATCCCAAGTAAGGCGGGAAAATAAGATTGCCCGCCCCGAAAAACATGGAAAATAATGTCAATCCCAACAATAAACGTTGATTGAATGTGAATTGATTTCTCATAGGTTATGAATCTGATTCATCTGCAAAAAAATATTCGGCACTTTAACAAATTTCCACTCCTCTCAACATTGATACATACCCTAGTCAAAGATCATCTAAAGACAACGAGATCAGTTAAAACTCTGGTTTTAAGCGTCTTCGCCCGGTGATCACTGCCAATCTGGAACCGAATCAAGTTTGCGATTTTTTTTTAAAGCTCTTAATTCTTCTTTTCTACCAAAAAACTTCATGACACACTTCTTTAGGTCAATTGTTGTACCGTCAATTGTTGTATTGTCAGAATTTGTACTATCAACTTTGTTATTTTCGTAAAAAATATTATCGCCAACTACAATTGGCATGATGGACAATAAATCAAAATACAGAAAAATTATTCACGTTGATATGGATGCTTTTTTCGCATCCGTTGAACAACGTGATCACCCTGCGCTGCGAGGTAAACCCATTGCCGTGGGTCACGCGGGCGCAAGAGGTGTTGTGGCGACGGCTAGTTACGAGGCGAGAGTTTTTGGCGTTCACTCGGCCATGCCGTCAGCCAAAGCCCGTGAGCTTTGTCCTCAGCTTATTTTTGTCCATTCCAGAATGAGGCACTATCAGGCCGTCTCTAAACAAGTCCGAGAGATTTTCGAGCGCTACACCGATGTTATTGAGCCAATATCCATTGACGAGGCATTTCTTGACGTGACGGAAAACAAAATCAATGCGACCACCGGTCTGGAAATTGCCCAAAGAATCAAAAAGGAAATTCGCGAAGAGTTGGGGCTTATCGCGAGCGCGGGTGTAAGCTATAACAAATTTTTAGCCAAAATCGCAAGCGACTACCGAAAACCCGACGGTCTTTGCGTCATTCATCCGGATCAGGCGCTTGACTTTATTGACAAATTGCCTATTGAAGCCTTTTGGGGAATAGGCCCGGCAACCGCCAAACGATTCCATGCCATGGGCGTCAACACGGCTCCCCAATTAAGGGCGATGAGCCTGAGCCGGCTCACTGAGCTTTTCGGCAAAGCGGGACTGATCTACTACAACTTTGTCCGCGGTATCGATAACCGTCAAGTCGTGACGCACAGGGAGCGTAAATCGGTTGGCTGTGAAGAAACCTTTAGCCATGACATCAAGGGAGACGCGATTGAAAAAGCGCTCTCTGAGGTGGTCGTGGAGCTAAACAGGCGAGTCAACCGCAGGCAATTTAAGGGCAAGCGCCTCACCTTAAAAGTGCGGTTTCCGGACTTCACCACCCTCACCCGCAGCGCGAGCGGTAACGAGACTTTAAATTCCGAGGTAAGCATCCACGCGCTCGCGAAAGAATTATTAAATAAAGTCAGCTTGCCCGTCACCGGCATTCGGCTTTTAGAGATATCCGTTTCCAAAACGGAGCAAGAGCTTCGAGAAGAACAGTTCGCGGAGCAAATGACTCTTTTTGCCTAGCTGATATAATCGCTCGTCTTTTTTTTAATCTCCGGAAACCAAAAATGATCAAACGCGTCCGCGCCCTGCCCACCCCAGTGGCTGGCCTCGCCCTGGGCATTTCCAGTCTCGGCTGGTCTATGGAAAACGCTCTGCCGCTCCACGGCTGGGGGCAACTGATCGGCGCGGGCATCGCGGTCGTGCTGCTCTCGCTTTTGCTCACTCGCTTTGTCTTTCACGCCGACACGCTTATCACCGATCTTCGTCATCCGGTCTTAGGCAGCATCGTTCCCACTTTCGCCATGGCCACGATGGTTGTTTCTAAAGCCATCGGACGCTTTTTCCCATTGATCGGTGAGTATCTATGGCTCGCAGCGGTCATTGTTCACCTACTGTTCTTAGGCGCTTTCATCGTTTTTCGCATGCGTGAGCGTCAGATGCAGCACATGGTTCCCAGCTGGTTTATTCCACCGGTAGGCATTATCGTGGCTGATGTCGCCTGTCCCTCACCGGAATGGTTTAACTTTGCCCAAGTGCTTTTGACAATCGGCATTGTGTCCTACGCGGTTATGCTTCCAGCCATGATTTATCGATTCATGTTTTACGCCCAGGTGCCAGACGCCGCCAAACCCACCATTGCGATTTTAGCGGCGCCTGCTAGTTTGTCCTTGGCGGGGCTGCTTACCGTGGTGGAAAATCCCTCGCCTCTTTTATGCGCGGTCTTGCTCGGAATCGCTGTTTTAATGACCGTGGTGATTTATCTCTCCCTTTTTAAATTGCTTCGTCTGCCTTTCTCTCCGGGCTACGCCGCTTTCACCTTTCCTCTGGCTATCGGCGCCACCGCTTTATATAAAATGAGCCATCTTGTCGGTCAATATGAGGTCGGCGCTTTTTACGCCTGGGAATTGAGAATGCTTGCCAATGTTGAACTCGTGATCGCCACCTGCATCATCACCTATGTAGCCATTCTCTTTACGAAAAATTTGGACAAAATTTTGCCCAAGCCCCAAAAAGAGTAACGGTTTGTGCCAAACAACAATCCGACCGCTTTTTTCAGTTATCCTTGAAAAAAGCGGTTTTTATTTTGAATAATGGAATTTTCTGTTCTCCACTTTATCCAATCTTTGCGAAGCGAGCCATTTGACCAGGCGATGTTGTTTGTCTCTACGCTTGGAAATGTCGGCGCCATTTGGATTGCGCTTGCCGCGCTCTTACTTATTTTGTCTGCCTATCGGCGTTCAGGACTGGCCATTAGCCTCGCGCTTTTTATCGACTTCGTCGCTGTTAACTTAATTTTGAAGCCGCTCATTGGTCGTGAAAGGCCGTGCGACCTCACGGTTCCGGAAGATATGCTGCTCGCCTGTCTGAGCGATCACTCTTTCCCATCTGGACACACCGCCGCGGCTTTTGCCGCAGCCGTGGCTCTATTTCTCAGTCACAAAAAAGTCGGTTTGATCGCTTTGCTATTTGCTCTCATGATGGGCTTTTCCCGACTCTATCTTTTTGTGCATTATCCATCGGACGTTTTCGCCGGCGCTCTTTTAGGAATCCTTTTTGGAATCATCGGCCATCGAATTGTTTTTAGAAAAGACAAAAAAGCCTCGATCAATTAAGAGCGAGGCCTTGAAGCGACATCAGTCAATACTTAACTGAACAGATCTTTCATTTTGTCCATGAAGCTTTCGTGCTTAGGCGAATGCTTCTCGCCGTGCTTGGAGAGCGTTTCATCGAACTGACGCAAGAGATCCTTTTGTTTTTGCGTGAGATTGACCGGCGTTTCAACAAACACATGAATGTAGAGGTCACCCATATAACCCGAGCGTAAGCTCTTCACGCCTTTGCCACGCAAGCGCAAAATCTTGCCGTTTTGCGTGCCTTCCGGGATCGTGATGCGCGTTTCACCGTCCAACACCGGCACATCCACATCGCCACCCAACGCGGCCGTCACAAACGAGATCGGCAACTCGACATGCAAGTCGTCGCCGTCACGCTGAAAGATCTCGTGCGGTTTGATGCTGATTTCAACGTACAAGTCACCTGCCGGACCGCCGTTGGTTCCCGGCTGTCCTTTCCCTTGCAAACGAACACGCTGACCGTTATTGATACCGGCCGGGATCTTCACCTCAAGCGTCTTCATCTCCTTTTTAAAGCCCGTGCCGTCGCAATTCGGACACGGATCGGAGATGACTGTGCCGGTGCCGTGGCAATACGGACAGGTCTGCTGCACAGAGAAGAAACCTTGTTTGGCATAAACTACACCGGTTCCGTTGCAATGCGTGCAAGTCTTGGGTTTAGATTTTGAGCGGCTGCCCGTTCCATCACAGACATCGCATTTTTCCCAAACAGGCACGCGAATTTCGGCGGTGTAGCCTTTGGCGGCTTGTTCAAGCGTAATTTCCAGGTCATAGCGTAAATCAACGCCTTTTGTGGCACGAGGACCCGCATTTTGTCTGCGACCGCCCATGCCTTGACCAAAAAATTCGCTGAAAATATCGCCGAGGTCACCCATGTTACCGAAGCCGCCAGCGAAACCTTCCGGTCCGAAGCCGCCAAAGCCCCCCGCGCCGGGGCCTCCGGCCGCGCCATTCACACCGGCCTTGCCGAAGCGATCATAGGCGGCGCGCTTCTGTTCGTCACCCAACACTTCGTAGGCCTCACCGATTTCCTTAAACTTCGCTTCGGCCTCTTTATCCCCATTGTTGCGGTCCGGGTGATATTTCATGGCTAAACGTCTGTAGGCCTTTTTAATATCGGCCGCACTCGCGCTTTTATCCACACCCAAAATTTCGTAATAATCGCGATCGCTCATTATTTTTTTCTACCCTTGCTATAAAGCGATAGGTTCAAGCCTATTGTCACCGACATAGAATCTTGAACCTCGCTTTTGAGACCCCTGTTTGGTACGGATTTGGGGGCGGACGCCCCCAAACACTCATGGATTATTTTTCTTTGGCATCCACGTCAACCACATCATCGTCGGCCTTCTTGGCTTCTTGTTGCTGCGGTTGAGCTTGTTGAGCCTGTTGAGCCTGAGCGTTTAACTTTTCACCGATCTTTTGAGCGGCGGTCATCAAGCGTTCCACAGCGGCGTCAATGGCGGCCTTGTCTTCACCGCGAACAGCCTCCTCAACCTTCTTGATGCCATCTTCGCAGGCCATGCGGTCAGAGGCTTCCACCTTGTCGCCCAAGTCCTTCAAAGTCTTCTGAACTTGGTGGATCGAGGCATCGGCGATGTTGCGGGCCTGAGCCAATTCAAAGCGCTTGTGGTCTTCGGCCTTGTTGGCTTCAGCGTCATTGACCATACGTTGAATTTCTTCTTCGCTCAAACCGGAGCTTGCCTTGATCGTGATCGTGTTTTCCTTGCCCGTGGCCTTATCCTTGGCGGAAACGTGCAAGATGCCGTTGGCGTCAATATCAAAGGTCACTTCAATTTGCGGCAATCCGCGCGGAGCCGGGGCGATGCCTTCGAGGTTGAATTCACCCAAAAGCTTATTGCTCGCGGCCATTTCACGTTCACCTTGGTACACCTTGATGGTGACAGCCGGTTGATTGTCTTCGGCCGTGGAGAACACTTGCGTGTGCTTGGTCGGAATGGTCGTGTTGCGCTTAATCATGGAGGTCATCACGCCACCCAGGGTTTCAATACCCAAAGTCAACGGGGTCACGTCCAACAAAAGCACGTCATGACGTTCGCCAGTCAAAACAGAGCCTTGAATAGCGGCGCCAATGGCCACGGCTTCGTCAGGGTTGACGTCCTTACGCGGTTCTTGACCGAAGAATTCACGAACCGTTTCCTGCACCTTCGGCATACGGGATTGTCCGCCTACCAAAATCACGTCGGTGATTTCGCTCTTGGAGCAACCGGCGTCGGCCAAAGCCTTGCGGCACGGTTCAATCGTGCGAGCGATCAAATCTTCAACCATGTTTTCAAACTTGGCGCGGGTCAAATTCACATTCAAGTGCTTCGGGCCCGTCGCATCAGCCGTGATATAAGGCAAGTTGATTTCCGTTTCCTGACGGCTGGACAATTCAATCTTGGCCTTTTCAGCGGCGTCCTTCAAGCGCTGCAAAGCGATGATATCCTTGCTCAAATCAACGCCCGTGTCCTTCTTGAATTCTGTGATCAGGTAGTCAACAATGCGTTGGTCGAAGTCTTCACCGCCCAAGAACGTGTCGCCGTTGGTGGAGAGCACTTCAAACTGCTTGTCACCGTCAACGTCGGCCAAGTCAATGATGGAAATATCGAACGTGCCGCCGCCCAAGTCATAAACGGCGATCTTCTTGTCACCCTTGCCAGCCTTGTCAAGACCGAAAGCCAAAGCGGCTGCCGTCGGTTCGTTAATAATACGTTTAACTTCCAAACCGGCGATACGGCCGGCGTCCTTCGTGGCTTGACGTTGGCTGTCATTGAAGTAGGCAGGCACCGTGATCACCGCTTCAGTGACGGTTTCACCCAAATAGTCTTCGGCCGTTTGCTTCATCTTGCGGAGCACTTCAGCGGAAACCTGCTGCGGAGCA
>DVMY01000002.1 GCA_018714755.1 Candidatus Aphodousia faecigallinarum
GTCCAACAATCAGATTACGTTGGAATTTGTCGGACATTATCAGAATATCTGCGAGCGCCCCTCCAGCGAAACGCTTTGGCTCAATGTGGACGCCAAGAGCCAATTGTCGCTTGTAAAACAAAAAGTCAAAATTACCAATGATCTCGCGCGATGGCCTGCGCCTTTCATTGATACATACACCAACAACCCATCGGTTATTCCGGTTGTTTTCGCGAAGGCTCCTGCGAGCGATACCAAAAAAGCAGCCGCGATTTTGGCTTCCCTCGTTGGTAAATACACGCAGTGGCGTGGCGCTGATTTTCCTGTTTATTACGATCGGGTTCCAACCGATGGTCACTTCTTCGTATTTGCCACCAATTCCAGCCGCCCCTCTTTTTTGAATGATCTGCCATTAGTGGACGGTCCGCATATTTTTATGATGGATGCGCCTGAAAGCCGAAGCGATAAGATGCTTGTGATCGCAGGCCGTGACGATGGGGATTTGATCACGGCAGTCAAGGCTTTGGCTTCCGGTGAGCATGTTTTAATCGGTGACAAACTTCCGATTAAGGACTTTAAGGAACCGACTGAACGCATGGCGTACGATGCTCCCAATTGGGTGCCGATTGACGAACCAATCGCCTTTTCGCGCATCATGCAGTATCCAGGGCAGCTCACTTCAAGAGGTTACGCGCCTCCGGCGGTACATATGCCTATGAGTGTGGCGCCTGACCTTTATATGGTGGGAACAGGTGGATTGGATGTCAACCTGAAATATCGCTATACCAAACCGGAAGGCGGCGATCAGGCTCAGCTTCGTATGCGAATCAACAATTATCTGATTGATTCGGTGAATCTTTCGGCTCAAACTAGCAGCGGTGAACGTGAAATGCGTCTGCCTTCCTTTAACGGACCGTTGGCAACGAGCCCATCAGAAGCGTTGGCGTTGGCCGCTCAAAATGATTTGAGTTTTGAAGTAGTCTATCGTAGAGAGCTCTCTGAAGGTTCGCCCGATAACTGTAAGTCTGTGGTGCTTTTGCCTCATCAAATGGAAATCGACCCGGCCTCCACTCTGACCTTAAACGGGTTGTTCCACTACGCGGAGATGCCGAATTTAACGCTCTTCACGCAAAGCGCCTATCCGTTCTCTGTTTATGCCGATTTATCGAGAACCGCTGCGGTGATTCCTAAGGAAGCCTCAGCTGAAAAAGTGACAACATTGTTAAATACAATGGCGCGGATCTCTTCTGTGACTGGTGCTGTTGCCACGAAGATTTCAGTGGTGGATAAGGCTAGTGAAACAGCGTTAGATGGTAAAGATATTTTGTTTGTCGGTGAAATGCCGATTACATTGCCTGATTTTAAAAAAGATAACGCTGAGCAATTGCAACAAGCCATTGCCGATAGCTTGAAGGGCGAAGAGGTCTTGCAACCAGAAGAAATTCTCTTTAGTCCGGAAGGTGGGGTTGGGGCCATTGTGTCACTTCAATCTCCCTTTGATTCTGATCGGACGGTTGTTGCATTATTGAGTGAAGGACAATCCGGTAGTTATCTCTTAAATGAGAAGCTAAAGAGTCCTTCATCCATGAATACCGTTGCGGGGGCGGTCGCCATTATCAACGAACAGTCTATTGTTGACTTCCAAGTGGGAGATTCCTACACAATTGGCAATCTTCCCTGGTATCACAAGATTTGGGAAACCATGAGCAATCATCCGTTGTTATTGGTGCTGTGTGCATTGGTTTGCGCAGTTTTAGTCGGAACCGGCATTTTCTACTTTATGCGCTTGTGGGTGAGAGGTCGTGCAAAATGAGAAAACTCGTTCTAGCTTTAGCTTTGGTAATGGGAATTTCCTCCAGCGCATGGGCCTCTTGGCCGATGTGGGACGATTTTAAGGCTGTCAGCATTGAAAACGGTCGGGTCATTGATTACAGCGATGCGCGTGCCGTAACCACTTCGGAAGGTCAGTCTTATGCCATGTTTTTTGCATTGGTGGACAATGATCGTGAGACGTTTGAGGAAATGTTGGCTTGGACAGAAAACAATCTGTCATCAGGCGACATAACTAAAAATTTCGCGGCATGGCTTTGGGGTAAAGATGGCTCAGACTGGACGATCTTAGATACCAATAATGCCGTTGACTCCGATATGTGGATCGCCTATTGTTTACTGGAATCCGGCAGACTTTGGGATAGACCTGACTACACACAAAAGGCTCATGCCATGCTAGAGCTTTTAAAAACACAAGTCAGAGATATTGAAAACTTAGGGAAAGTGCTTTTGCCGGGGCGTATTGGTTTTGAACACGATGATCAGGTTAAACTCAACCCGAGTTATTACCCGCTTTTCCTTTTGAAGCGCTTCGCACTTGAGGATAAATACTGGTTGGATGTGTTTGAAGGTTCCGCTCGCGTTTTAGTTCGCAGCGCGCCTGCGGGTATTTCTCCTGATTGGGCGACATTCTCAAGTCGGGGTGAATTGATTCCGGTTGACAATGTTGATAACACGATCGGCAGTTATAACTCCATTCGCGTGTATTTATGGGCCGGGATGATGTCGCCTAAGGATCCTGTCTATAAGGTGTTGAAAGCGCATTTCGAACCCATGATTAAAATTACACGTGAATTGAACATGCCGCCAGAGAAGATCGATGTCAACACGTTAAAGATTAATCAGCCCGGTTGGGACGGTTTCGGTGCGTGTCTTCTTGAATTGTTAGGAGCAGATAAATCGGCGGATTTAATCCGTACCGTTTTGTCGAGCGCTCCCATCGAGAAAGAAAATTATTATCGCAACGTACTCACACTTTTCGGTTTAGGATTTGATGAAGGCTATTTCGCCTTTGACGAGGACGGCAGAGTTTATTTCCCTAATCAACAAAAACAAGAAGCGGATAAGTAATGCAGAGCAACACACCAGAGAAGTCAAGCGTATTTTTCTTCAAAGGGTTGGGTCTTTGGAACGTGTACTTCATTTTGAAGTTCGCGCTCGCTCATTATGAGTATTTGACTTTGAATTTTCTCTACAACGGGTTGTTGTTGCTTTTTATTTTGCTACCGTTTACCAATAAAGCTGTTCGTTTCATCCAAACGCTCGTAGCTTTAGTGGCGGCAGCCGCTTTAGCCTACTCGGAAAGTTGGTTGCCTGGTCCCGAAAGTATCCTCAGTAACGCACAAAATATTGCGGGATTTTCCGCCAACTACATCGCGCAGCTTGTCATTGATTTTGTGAATGTGGAAATGGTGGTTTGGGGCATTGTTGTCCTGCTACTTTATTTCCTGGTGAAAAATTGGGTACGTCTGACTGTTTTCACGGTCGCGTATTTTTGCTTCTTAATTGTTCAGCCTTATTACACCGCTTGGATGGTTAAGCCTGTCGTGTCTGAAAATGCTTCGCCAGTAGCCGAACAAATTCACGCACCTGATGAAGCTCAACAGGCAGCCCCCGTCGATCCATCGGCTATTACCTCTGAAACGATTGATAAGTGGTACACCGCATTTTTGGATTATGAAAGAGGTCGCCGGGCAGAGTTCCCGCAGGGGCTCTCCGCGAACGATACGCCT
>DVMY01000090.1 GCA_018714755.1 Candidatus Aphodousia faecigallinarum
TGACGAAGTAATGGAACGCTTCGACAAGATGATGGATTGGTTGGCCGGTCTTTATGTCAACACCCTCAACCTCATCCATTACATGCATGACAAGTATTACTATGAGGCCGCGGAACTGGCGTTGATCGACACGGACGTGCGCCGCACCTTCGCCACTGGCATCGCAGGCTTCTCTCATGTGGTTGACTCGCTTTGCGCCATTAAATACGCCAAGGTAAAGACCGTGCGCAATGAACAAGGTGTCGTGATTGGTTACGAAACCGAAGGCGATTTCCCGCGCTACGGCAATGACGATGACCGCGCCGACAGCATCGCCGTGTGGCTTTTGAAGACCTTCATGAAAAAACTTCGCAAGTTCCACACTTATCGTAATTCCGAACCGACGACGTCAATTTTGACGATTACTTCAAATGTCGTTTACGGTAAAGCAACCGGCGATTTGCCTGATGGCCGCAAATCCGGCGAGCCGCTCTCGCCTGGAGCCAATCCCAGCTATGGCGCCGAGCAAAATGGACTGCTCGCCTCGCTTAACTCGGTGGCGAAGTTGCCGTACGAATACGCGCTTGATGGCATCTCCAATACGCAAACCATCAGTCCGGACGCCTTGGGGCATTCGCTCGATGAACGCGTCAACAATTTGGTTCGTGTAATGGATGGCTATTTCGAACAAGGCGCTCACCATCTCAACGTTAATATTTTCGGAACGGAAAAATTAATTGATGCAATGGAGCATCCGGAGAAACCGGAGTACGCGAATTTCACCATCCGTGTTTCGGGCTACGCGGTCAAATTTATCGACCTGACCCGTGAACAACAGCTTGACGTGATTTCTCGTACTTGCCATAAAAATATGTAATTGACAAAATCGGCACGCCTGTCATTTCGGAGAAACCGAAGTAGCGGCGTGCCATTTTTTTGAGGGTGATCGCTATGACACTCGCTTACGTACACTCATACGAAACCTTTGGCTCTGTTGACGGTCCAGGTGTCCGCTTTGTTCTTTTCTTGCAGGGCTGCAAGATGCGATGCCAGTATTGCCACAACCCCGACACATGGAAAATAGGCATCGGAGAACAAAAAAGCGCCCAAGAGATTCTGGATTTTGCTTTACGCTACAAATCGTATTGGGGCGCCGAGGGCGGCATCACTGTAAGCGGCGGCGAGCCCTTACTGCAAATTGACTTCCTTTTGGAATTTTTCAAAATGGCCAAGGCAGAGGGCATTCACACCACCATTGACACCGCGGGTTGGCCCTTCACACATAAAGAACCCTTCTTTTCAAAATTTGAAGAGTTGATGCGCTACACCGATTTGGTCATGTTGGATCTGAAGCACATTGATGACGCCCAGCATCGCGTGCTCACCAAGCAAAGCAACGCCACCATTTTGGATTGCGCTCGCTACTTGGATCAAATCAAAAAGGATGTTTGGATTCGGCATGTTTTAGTGCCTCAGCACACAGACGATGATCTGGCGCTTCAGCGTCTTTCCGATTTTATTGAAACGCTTCACAATGTGCGCCGAGTCGAAGTGCTTCCTTATCATTCTTTCGGAATGTACAAGTGGCAGGAGCTGGGATTGAAGTATGAACTCAGCGACATCGCCGCCCCGACTGCAGAACGTGTTGCTAACGCGGAGAGAATTTTAAAAGTCCGCAACTACCATTAACACGATGGGGGCCTAACGCCCCCATTTTCTTATCAAACTCAGATGGAATAACCAGCTTTGCGGGCAAAGCGAACAGTCGCATCCAAGAAGCCTTGCTTAGAGCCGCAATCGTATCTAATGCCATCAAATCGATGCGAGTACGTCATGCCTAAATCAAGTTGGCTGGCAATGGCGTCGGTTAATTGAATTTCACCGCCCACCCCTTTTTGAACTTTCTTTAAGCGTTCAAAAATTTCAGGTTCCAAAACATAGCGACCGATGACCGCCAACGTGGAAGGCGCGTGATCAGGATCGGGTTTTTCCACCATTTCATGAACACGACTGGTCACAGCCAAATTGTCCTCAACACCCACGATACCGTATTGTTTCGTATCGGCCTTAGGCACATCCTGGACAGCCAAAATGTTGCCGCCTCCCACCTGCTTGCGGGCCTCGATTAACTGACCGATAGCCGCTTGCTGAGCATCAATCAAGTCATCTGCTAGCATCACAGCGAAAGGCTCATCGCCAATGACCGGTTGAGCGCACAATACCGCGTGTCCCAAACCGAGAGGTTCGGGCTGACGGATATAAATGAAGGTCACGCCCATCGGCGCGATGGAGCGAACCGTCTGGAGCAACTCTGTCTTACCCTTTTCAATCAATTCTTTTTCAAGCATCGGCGCTTTGTCGAAATGGTCTTCAATGGCTCTTTTATAGCGGCCGGTAATGAAAATCATCTCCGTGATGCCCGCGGCATAGGCTTCTTCCACCGCGTATTGAATTAAAGGCTTGTCGACCACAGGAAGCATCTCTTTGGGCATTGCTTTGGTGGCCGGCAAAAAGCGGGTTCCTAAACCCGCGACAGGAAATACAACTTTGCGAACGTCTTTCATTTTTTAAATCTAAAGCAATTAAAATTGACTCCTGCTAAGTATATCGAATCTCTCATTGACTAAGTCCTTTTGCCTAGGATTAACACTCATGCAAAGCGCACAAAATGTAACCGTCATCGGCGACGTTCACGGTTGTCTGCCGAGTTTGCAGAAACTCTTATCTCTAATCCCAGAGGACAGCCCGCTTATCTTTATCGGCGACATTATCAATAGAGGCCCGGCCTCCCTTGAGACGCTCCGTCTTATTTATTCTTTTGGAGATCGAGCCAAACTAATCCTGGGCAATCATGACATGCACCTCTTGGCGACAGCCGCCGGTGCCGGGAAAGCCAATCGGCGAGACACTATTGATGAGATTTTGAACGCACAGGACGCTCAGCAATTAATCGATTGGGTTCGTCACCAATATTTACTTTATCAGTGGAATGATTACACCTTTGTGCACGCGGCCATTGACCCCGCATGGTCTTTAAAGAAAGCTAAAAATTTAGCCGCTGAAGTTCAAAATCAACTTCGAAGTGAAAATTGGAAAGATTATCTTCAGGACATGTACGGCAAGGATCTTTGGGATAACGATTTAACGGGAGCGGCGAGAATGCGCGCGATTTTAAATGGCTTCACCCGCATTCGTTTTGTCGATAAAAAAGGTGTGCCGGATTACAAAGTTAAGGACGCCCCTGGCAGCACCCCGAAACATCTGATGCCTTGGTTTGAATGCCCCTGTCGAAAAACAAAAGATGACAACATAGTCTTCGGACATTGGTCCACATTGGGGCTGGTTATTAAGGAACACGTCATAGCGCTTGATACCGGCTGCGTTTGGGGCGGAGCCCTCAGCGCTATACAGTTGCCTGAGAGAAAAATTTTTCAGGTCAAGACCCCTCAGTATTGTGATCCGTTTGGCTAATCAGCTTTTTCGGTCGCGCCAATCGCGTCGCAATGATGGTGAATATCGCCTGATCCCAACATCGGATCGGGCACGCCCATGGCGGCGCTCATTAAGGCAGCAGCTTCAGAGGCCACTTCATGGCGAGTCTTGCCTTCTACATTGATTAACGGCAAAACCTTAAGAGTCACGGTCAAGCCGGGCGTGCTGCAAATCGTCCACAAACACTTAAAAATAGAAATATTGGCGTATGAAGCCTTTATTGTTTTGACACCATTTTCTGTGTAGCAAATGGCAACCGGTAAAACAGGGGTGCCCGAAAGAATCGCCGGTTCAATCAAGTTCGCTTTCAGAGGCAAAAGTGATTCCCCCACGCTGGTTTTTCCTTCGGGAAAAAGCATGATCGTTTGCTTTTGCATTAAGGCGCCGCTGATTTGTTCATTGACGGTAATAATTGAGCGGCGGTTTTTGCGTTGAATAAATAAGGTATCCACTCCCTTGGCAATACGGCCAAATACAGGCCAATCGGCAATTTCACTTTTGGCAATAAAGCGGCCCGGTTTCATGGCGTTTAGGGCGAAAATATCCACAAACGAGATATGATTGGCAACAATGAGGCAGGGTTTGTCATAGACCTCACCTTCAACAGCGAAACGCATCCCAATCATTCCGATAAAGGTTCTCGCCCAACTTTTGATGATTTTTTTCTTTGCCTGCGGTTTTATCCATTGCAGATAAAAAAGAACCAATAAAATGCACGCTAAAGCAAACAACAACGCACTGACAAAACGCCACATGCCGATAATTTTATTCATAGGAAGACTCATCAAAAAATTGCTGCAAAATAATACACGCAGCCTCGTCGTCTATAAAGTCTGCCTCTGAGTCAACAACCGCCGATGAGTATCGTTCATCAACTGGATAGACCGGCAAATGAAAGCGTCCTTCCAATTGTCTGGCGAAACGCTCACAACGCGCGGTCATTTCATGGGCGGTCCCATCCGGATGACGCGGCACACCAACCACCAACGCAGAAGGATTCCACTCTTTGAGAACTTTCTCGATGCCAGTCCATCGGCTCTGATTGGTTCGGGAATCAATTATTTGAAGCGGTCGAGCCTCTTTTGTCAATGTATTGCCAATGGCGACTCCAAGTCGCTTCAAACCGAAGTCAAATCCAACGATTACACCTTCTATCATGCGTGCCCCGCGTCTTCACCCCACGCTTCTAGAGTTACAGCATCAATGCCCAAAAGCTGCAGCGCTTTTTCGTACCGCTCTTCAACAGGAGTGTCAAAAATAATGGTTTCATCGGCCGGCGCAATGAGCCAACCGCTCACAGCAAGCTCGTCCTCCAATTGCCCTTCACTCCACCCGGAGTAACCGAGAGACAATAAAAAACGCTTGGGCGCATCCTCATTGGCTCCGACCGACTCTAAAACATCACGAGAAGTAGAAAGATAAATATCATCGGTTACAACCATAGTGGAATGATATTTTCTGTTTGCCTGGTGCAATACAAACCCTCTTTCGACCTGAACAGGGCCACCATCAAATAAAAACACTTCTTTTAATGCCGGATTTTTATTTTCAATTCCAATTCGCTGAAGTAACGCCTCGACACTTAATCGAATGCTTCGATTAATGACAATGCCCATCGCCCCGCTTTTCGTATGTTCACATATATAAACAACCGTCCCGGCAAAGGTAGGATCTTTCATATTGGGAGCAGCAATCAAAAAGTGATTCTTATATGAAACAAATTCAGCCATTTTCGCTTACTAAACAAAATCATTTGTGGATATTTTCACACATCTTTTTCACTCGCGCTATGATGGAGCGGATTGTTTCTCAAAAGTGAGCATCATGGTTGAAAATGTTTTAGAAAAACTGATTGATCTATTTCAAAACGGGCAGGCTCAATTTCGAGTTCTCGAACATCAAGCCGGCGGCAAATCCAGCCAATCGGTTGCCGAAATTCGAGGAACGGAATTAGGGCAAGGAGCTAAAGCCCTTGTTTGCCACATCAAAGGAAATGGTGTCAAACTCTACGCTTTAGCGGTTTTACCCGCCGATAAGCAAGCGGATTTAAGTAAACTCGCTCAAGCCTTAGGCGGCAGGCGTGCCTCGCTAGCCAGCCCTGATGAAGTCACGGAGTTGACCGGCTGTGTTTTCGGAGCGGTCCCTCCGGTTAGTTTCCATCCGGACTTGAAACTCGTCGCCGATCCCAGTCTTTATGATCGCTATGATGAGTTGGCTTTTAACGCCGGATTGCTCGATCACTCCATCATCATTCGCACGGAAGACTATAAGAGAATTGTTCACCCTGAGTTGATTCATTTTTTGAAGGACGCCACAATAGCCGCTTAACCATTTGACATTATTAAAATTTTCGTCAAACCTTGCACTTTCCAAGTCAGCTAAAAAGGTCTATCATTAGCGCCTTTCATTTTTTAGCTGACTTTTTATTTTTGTCATGATTGATTACGGTACTGTTCTTGAAGCAGCCCTCACTCCGATTACGCTAATCTCAGGTGTCGGGCTTCTTTTGGTATCCATGACCAACCGCTATAACCACTCCACAGACCGGTTGCGTCAACTGTTAAGAGAAAGCGATGCCATCAAACCTCGAAAAGACGATGATTTGGATCACGCCATTGAACTCATTTTCTTGCGCGTGCGTCTTTTGAGAAAGGCCATTCTTCTCATTGTGCTCTCCGGCATGTTCAGCGCGTTATTGGTGTTAATGAGCATTTTTGAAATCGCTCTGGGCGATGACTTCATGGTGTTGAAATCCATCCTGCTCTTGATCGCCATCGCGATGGTTGTCATTTCAACACTTATTTTTGCTAAAGAAGTCAGCACTTCAATGAAAGCGCTCGGCTTAAGCGTTCACCACTAAGGAGTTATGTCATGGTTGAATATCATCAGATGCTAACCACGTCATTGCCTCCGGTCACCCTTATTTCAGGCGTTGGACTTTTACTTTTGGCGATGACTGCCCGTTATAACCATTCCACCAACCGTGTGCGTCAATTGCTGCGCGAGCGCAATTCCATCGCGCCACGTGAAGACGATGACTTAAATCACGAAATTGATTTCATTTTTGAGCGTGCCTCCTTGCTGAGAAAGTCCATTCTTACCGTGGTTCTGTCTGCCACTTTCAGCGGATTGCAAGTCTTGGCGGGTATTATTGAATGTCTTTTTACGCTGGATTTAGATGTACTGAAATTCGGCGCTTTGATCTTATCGATCGGCTTTCTGCTTATGTCCACCATATACTTCGTCCGTGAAGTATCGTTATCCACAAAAGCAATCGGACTAAGCGTTGTTCACCGCTAAACCAAATACTCCAAGGCGGCGGAAATTTTCCGCCGCTTTTTCTTATTGCAGTGGTCGTCCCCAAAAGAAATAGACCGCCGAGTCACTATCGCTGGTTTGACCGATAGCCAAATAAAGAGGTCCGAAAATAGAATCCGCGGCGATATAGCCACTGACCGCTTTCTTCCATACCCCTAAATCTTTATCACTTAAATAATCCGGTAGGACATCTTCCTGCACGCGCGCCATTTCAAATCCCATACCAACATAAAGGGGAAAGCCAAAAAGGTCCGTTTTCTGCAAACGTTTCGATAATTGCAGGCGCCCTAAGAACATGTCCGACCCACTATAACGACCATAATAAGCGCCGGACATGTTAAACAATCCGCCCAATGGGTAGCGCCCCGGAATCGTTGACGAACCGGCTTTACCCGATACAACGCTAACCCAACCGTCCCCCCAATTCCAAGGCCAAATCGCTTCAAGGTAATAGTCGGAGACTTCTGGCTCGGCTGAATTTTTCATTCGATCGTATCGGCGCGCTTGAGCATCTAAATAAAACCCTTCCGTCGGAAAATTCACATTGTCCAATGTGTCATAACGCCAACTCACTTCAACAAAAGAAGCCTCGTCATCCATTGATTCATAACCCGGGATATCGCCGACAGAGACTTTACTTTGAGCGGAAACATACCCCACTCCCGCCTTCAAAACAGAAGCCTTGCCTAACTCCACTCCCAATGACAGCGACCCTTCCAAGGTTTTATTTTTCAATGTCGCTTGCGCGTGACTTGAGCCGTTATACCAATCGTAACGTTGACTTTCAAAGCGAATCTCTGGCATGAAAAAGACCGGACTTGCCGCCCCTAACGGTTGATAAAAGCTAGTGGAAAAATAGCTGTCTTTCCCGATTTGGGCTTCATTTCTCCACTCGCCTCCCCAGGAATTTAACCAACCCATGGTATGAGCCACTAAGAAGTCAAAGGTATGCTCTTGATTAAAGTCTGTGGACAGTTTTCCCCCGACTCTAATCGTGTTATATCCCCAAGGTTTTTCTTGCGGCCGTATCACTAATGTTTCCGTTCCGTTGGGACCCGGCAAAAATTCGTACGGAACAAGCGTGAAATCATCGGTTGCCCAAATTTTGGCGCTTGCCTCAGCAATCTGATCTTCGGTAACCGGTTGACTTAAATCCAAGTTTGCGCTTTTTACCACGCTTGCCGGATTAACCACTTTGAGCCCACGCACCTGTACCTGCGCCACATCTCTAGGCTGAGGAGGCCGGACCGCCGCTTGTCGCGCAAGGTTCCAGCTCAAAAAACTCCGCTGCGAGACTGCTAGACGTTTTAATTGATTTTCGTATTGCTTAGCGCTTTTTTCGCCTGCTTCTATGATTTGCTTAGCCTTTGTGAAGTCACCCGCTGTAAAACCGGTTAAATTCGTTGTAATTAAAATGTCTCTATCCGTCAAAAGCGATTTTGAATGATCCACATTCCTTTCGGTCAAAATGCCGATCATCTGCCCCATCACGCCGGCCACTGAATGGATGTCTTTGGACTTTCCCAAAGGGGTCCCCGCGTTCACCGCGATAATAATGTCAGCGCCCATTGCTTTTGCCTGTTCCACCGGCAAGTTTTGAGACAGACCTCCATCAACCAAAACATGTCCCTTAAAGGGAAACGGCGAGAAAGCCCCTGGAACCGACATGGATGAGCGCATCGCGTCAGCCAACGTCACCCCCTTTTGCATCACAACCGCTTCGCCGTTATCCAAGTCTGTCGCGATAGCGGCAAAAGGAATCGGTAACTTTTCTAAATCAGTGACAGAACTGACATGCCGAGTGATGGAACGAAGAAAAATTTCCAAGTGTTGCGCGGGCACGACTGAATCCGGGAAAAGAACACCTTTTTCCGACAACCCCACTTCTTGAGAACCAAGACCCTTAAAATCGTCTTGACGACGACGCCAGTTAATTTCATCACGATCGGGTCGCAGCGCAAACATTTCTTGCCAATCCACGCCCAGAATAATGTCTTGCATCTGCTCGACGGAATAACCGGAAGCATAGCCACCGCCCACCATGGCTCCCATGCTGGTTCCGGTGACGATGTCAATTTTCACACCGAGTCGTTCCAATTCCTTAATCACACCCACATGCGAGAAGCCCCTCGCTCCCCCTCCGGACAGCACCAATGCGACCTTAGGCCGCACGATATTGTCAGAAGCCTCCGTGGCACAAACAAACGGACTCATCCAAAGGCTCAAAATTCCCAACACTGAACAAATAAGAATTCGTAACATACGATTTAATTTGAACTTTTTAACTTTCTATTGTGGCCATATTACAGCGCGAAATGATTTGATGCAGTATTATTTCCATTATTTAGCACTTTTTTTGGGAATCTCAAATGCGTATTTTGCTTACCGGTGGCGCGGGATTTATCGGCTCTCATACCGCTGTTGAAATGATTAAAGGCGGTCATGATGTGGTGATCTATGACAACTTCTGCAACAGTGACGCTTCCGTGCTTAAACGGTTGGAACAAATACTCGGCAAACCGGTTTGTTTTGAAGAGGGTGACATTCGAGATTATCAACGAATGCACGAGGTCCTGCAAAAACACAATATCGAAGCGGTTGTCCATTTTGCCGGTCTCAAAGCGGTAGGCGAATCCGTCGAAAAACCATTGGAATATTTCGACAATAACATCACCGGCACCATCACCCTTTTGCGCGCCATGAAGGATTTGGGCATCAAACGCATTATTTTCTCTTCAAGCGCCACCGTTTACGGCACACCGAAGTATTTGCCTCTTGATGAAAATCATCCGCTATCGGTCACCAACCCCTACGGTCGTACCAAGCTTCAAGTGGAGGAGATTTTGTCGGACCTTTGCGCAAGCGATCCGCAATGGTCAGCGGTTTGCCTGCGTTACTTCAATCCGATCGGCGCTCATGAAAGCGGTTTAATCGGTGAAAATCCGCGAGGCATTCCCAACAATCTGCTGCCGTATGTCGCTCGTGTCGCCGCCGGTCAATTGGAAGCGGTGCGCGTTTTCGGCAACGACTACGACACTCCGGACGGAACCGGCGTTCGGGACTATATTCATGTGGTGGACTTGGCCAAAGGTCACGTCAAAGCTGCCCAATATAGCTTGGAGCACAATGGATGGATCGCCATTAATCTTGGAACGGGCGTGGGCTATTCTGTGCTGGATATCATTCATGCCTATGAAAAAGCTTGCGGCAAACCTATTCCATACAAAATTGTCGATCGCCGTCCGGGCGATGTGGCAAGCAATTGGGCCGATCCCAAGCGCGCTTTAGAACTCTTAGGCTGGAAGGCACAATACGGTCTTGATGATATGTGCCGTCACTCCTGGGCTTTCCAAAAAAATTGTCATTAGACGCAAGCTTAAAAAAGACCATTCCTCTTGCACTGCTCTAAAGTCGCACCCAACGCTTCTTGCCAGGAGCGGGGTACGATTTTTAATGTCCTTTGTAATTTGCTGCTGTCTAACCGACAGTTTAGAGGCCTAGAGGCTAACGAATGTAAATCTGCTGTTTTTATTCGTCTCAGGCTGCACTTGTCTGCCCATTGAACCCGATTTTCTCTCAGCCATTGCAAAACCGCCTGAGCGCAATCATATCGACTGCAAAAACCACTGTTGGAAAAATGATAAATTCCATTTAAAGAAACACCTTGCCGGTGGGAAACAAGCATTCGAGCGACCACATTGGCGACATCGGCCGCAGCCGTCGGCGCCCCCCATTGATCATCCACCACACTGATATTTCTTTGATCAGTCAAACAGTTAAGCAAAGCAGTGACGAAATTCTTGTGACGCGCCGCGTGCAACCAAGATAAGCGTAAAACCGCGCAATTAGGATTCAACTCAAACACCGCGGCCTCGCCTTCAGCCTTTGTGCGACCATAGGCGTTAATAGGCGAGACTGGATCGTTTTCTTGCCAAGACCTATTGCCTTGTCCATTAAAAACGTAGTCCGTGCTTAAATGAACGAAGTACGCTCCTGTTTTTTTTGCTGCCAAAGCCATTGCTCTCGGGCTAAAAGCGTTGATAACGGTCGCCTCATGAGTGCGAGCTTCTGCTCCATCTACGTCTGTAAAGGCGGCGGCATTGACGATAGCTTGGGGAGATTCTTCAAGTAAATACGCATAAATCCCCTCTGGGTTTAACAAATCTCCGTCGGAACTATTCCTGCGCGGCAGAACCCACTGAAACTCATCACCAAAAGCATTCAGCAATGCTTCTCCGACCTGCCCGGTGCATCCATATAAAACGACCTTCACGACTTAAATTCCTTCAAGGCTTCTATATGTTTTTTCAGATACACACCCGTTACACTGTTTTTATTTTTCATAATTTGCGAAGGTGTTCCCGAGGCAATAATTTCTCCACCGGCCTCCCCTCCATCCGGTCCCATGTCAACGACCCAGTCGGCCGAGGCGATAACATCCAAATTGTGTTCAATAATCACAACCGTATTGCCCGCATCTCGCAATTTCTTTATCACTTCGATGAGCATTTTTACATCTTCGAAATGCAAGCCCGTCGTTGGTTCATCCAAAATGTAAAGCGTTTTTGAGGTGTCTTTGCGAGACAGCTCCAATGCTAACTTCATTCGCTGCGCCTCACCACCCGACAGCGTTAAAGCACTTTGCCCTAGCTTCACATACCCCAGCCCAACATCGATCAACGTGTCTAACTTTCTAGAAATAATCGGATGAGCGGAAAAAATTTCTCTTGCTTCTTTTACTGTCAGCTCCAGCACTTGGGCAATATTGAGTCCTTTATAGAGAACCTCCAACGTCTCGCGGTTATAACGCTGCCCATGACAATGCTCACAAGGCACATACATATCCGGAAGGAAATTCATCTCCACTTTGATGAATCCCTCACCCTGACAGTTTTCACAGCGGCCGCCCTTAACATTAAAGCTGAAACGACCGGCATCATATCCTCTCTCCCTAGCGGTCGGCGTTTGAGCAAATAAATCCCGTATGGGAGTGAATAATCCGGTATAAGTCGCCGGATTAGAGCGGGGTGAACGACCTATCGGACTTTGGTCAACATTGATAACCTTGTCAAAAAATTCAACCCCTTGCATCTGTTCATAGGGTTCAGGAAGGGCACTCGCTCGGTACAGCTTTTGGGCCAAAGCCCGATACAACGTGTCATTAATTAGGGTTGATTTACCGGAGCCTGAAACGCCGCTCACAACTGTGATCAATCCAACAGGAATTTCTAACGTCACATTCTTTAGATTGTGACCGCTAGCGCCAATGAGCCTAAAGATTTCAGCCGTTTTTCGCTTTGGCTTGCCAATAGGCAACATATTCTTTTTGCCGCTTAGGTAAAGACCCGTTAAAGATTTTGGATTGGCGGTTATTTGCTTTGGAGTGCCGCTAGCCACAACGTAACCACCGGCCTCACCCGCCAGGGGTCCCATGTCAACGACAAAATCAGCCGCCCGAATCGTATCTTCATCATGCTCGACCACGATAACGGAGTTACCCAAATCACGCAATCGCTTCAAAGTCTCAATGAGTCGATCATTATCCCGCTGGTGCAATCCGATCGACGGTTCGTCAAGAACGTACATGACGCCCGTCAATCCGGATCCAATCTGACTGGCAAGACGAATTCTTTGCGCTTCACCTCCGGATAAAGTGTCTGCCCGACGGTCAAGTGTGAGGTAACTCAAACCGACATCGGTTAAAAAAGTTAACCGCTGTTCAATGGCCGTCACCAGCTTTTTCCCAACTTCCTGTTTGGAACCCGTAATGCGTAATGATTTGAAATAATCCCTTGCCTCTGATAACGGCATGGCCGTTATCTCATAGATCGCTTTTTTATGTTTACCTGCACCAATAAAAACGTGCCTGGCGGCTTCTTTTAAACGGGTTCCTTTGCAGGCATCGCAGACTTTTAGTTCACGATAACGGTTCAGTTCTTCTTTTACCGCCTCATTTTGAGTTTCTGCGTAGCGGCGATTCAGTATGGAAATAACACCTTCAAAAGGTTCCGTTTTATAAGTAACAGCACCGGCCCGTCGATAAGGCATCTGTATCGTCTTATCGCCAAGCCCCCACAGTATTGCCTCTTGTTCACTTCGTTTCAACTGATTCCAAGGTGTTTCCGGGTCAAAACCAACCGCCTTGGCTACTGCCTCAATGAGATCGAAATTGTATAAATTGCGCCGATCCCAACCGTGAATTGCCCCAGAACTCAGGGATAACTCCGGATGACAAACCACACTGTTTTCCGTGAAGACCATGCTTTCACCCATGCCATTGCAAACAGGGCAAGCTCCCACCGGATTATTAAATGAAAAAAGTCTTGGCTCCAACTCTTCAATGCTGTAGCCGCACTCTGGACAACAGTAGTGATTGGAAAAGGATAATTTTTCACCGCTTTCCATATCTTCTACGATCACCCGCCCCTGCGCTAAACGAAGAGCTGTTTCGATGCTTTCCGCTAAACGTTGGCGCGCTTGCGCGCGCACTTTCAAGCGATCAACGATCACGTCCACATCGTGATGTTGACGAAGGTCCAACCGAGGGAGGTTCTCAGCCTCATAGCGCTTACCATCTACTTTGAAACGAATAAAACCCTGGGTTTGCATATCTTGGAAAAAGTGATCGAAATCCATTTTTCCTTGTCTGACAACCGGAGCCATAACCATTATTTTGCTTTCTTCAGGGCAGGCTAAAATCTGGTCAACCATTGAAGAAACGGGCGTCACTTCAAGAGGCAATCCATGAATCGGACAGTATGGAGTGCCAGCTCGCGCGAAAAGCAGCCGCAGGTAATCCATAATTTCCGTGATGGTTCCGACAGTGGAGCGAGGGTTGCCATTGACCGCTTTTTGTTCAATGGCGATAGACGGAGAAAGCCCTTCAATCAAATCAACATCGGGCCTTTCCATTAAATCCAGAAACTGGCGGGCGTAAGCTGACAGGCTTTCCACGTAGCGACGCTGCCCCTCCGCATACAACGTGTCAAAAGCCAGCGAACTTTTCCCCGAACCTGAGAGTCCCGTAATAACGACCAGTTTATCTCGAGGAATATCTAAATCTATATTTTTTAGATTGTGGGTCCGAGCGCCACGGATGTGAATATCGCCATGCATAATCCCGCCACCTTCAAATGTTTAACTTTTGATTTTAGCGGCTTGTATAACGAGGAGACAAAAAATACTAACTCTCGAACTCAGAAACCTCGTTCGTCAAATTGTCAATAATTTTGCAAAGCGGTTTTTGTCGAGAATACTGAGGCCACTGATCGTTTTCAAACTCACCGTCCCTGAAGAACTTGCACCAAAGCGTTTGCATTGTGTATTGCAAACGAAGTTTTTCTTCCAGAGTAGCCCCTGCGAGCATAGGAGCGTTTTCCCAAGCTTTCAACGTTCCAAATACAAATGGCAATTCGATCGTGTGGCAAGAGTCATAGATAGACTTCGGAGCCTTCCACATGAAGCGATACTTCCACGTCGGGCAACCGGCCTCTTGGGTACGAGCGGCGAATTCTTGAGCTGGCCAATCATAACGAGCCAATTGCAAGGCTGCGCTCTTTTTTTCACTTTCAGGGTCTCGAGCCAAAGTGAACGCATGTACTTCATCGGCCGTAGTGCCGATCACGATTTTCAACTTTTTGCGCGCGGCTCCTTCCACGGCTGCGTTAATCGTCGACTCAGTCGTATGCCAAGCATCTTTCACCGGCCGGAAAATCATCCCCGCATATTTCGCCCCACAATCTTGTCTAAAACAAGCATCGGTTGCCGCCAAAATTTCATCAACCGTCTTGGCGCGAATCTTTTCTCCTAATTGGGAATCTGTAGGATCTAAGCCCAAATGTTTAAAAATAGACTCAGACACCGTGATCGCATCCTGCATGGTGTGGTTGCCACGACCGATGGATGGACTTTCCAAAATGGCCTTCTGAAATAAGCCATCTGTTTCTCTGAGCCCCATCATGTGAACAATTGCGTTTCCGCCGGCCGATTGCCCAAAAACGGTAACATTCTCCGGATCGCCGCCAAAAGCACGAATGTTCTTTTGGACCCAACGCAATGATTCAATTTGATCCATGATGGATAAATTGTCAATATTTAAAGCGGGATGAACCAAGAATCCTAATGCCGCGATGCGGAAATTGACTCCGACCACCACCATGTGCCCTTGTCGAGCCAGTTCTGAACCGTCATACCAATCCAAATTTCCAGCGCCGCTCACATTAGCGCCTCCATGGAACCAGACAGCAATGGGTAATTTTTCCTCTGTATTAGGCGTGGAGATCTCCAAAGTGAGGCAATCTTCGTCGTAGCGACGATTTAATCGCCCCATCGGTCCTTCGAGATCGGACGGCCCTTGAGGCGGAATAGGGGTTTCTTTTGTGCAATCCAGCACACCCTCCCAAGGTTGCGCAGGTTCGACGACTTTAAAGCGATTTTCTCCAACTGCAGGTTTGCAGTAAGGAATGCCTCGAAATTTAAGTACCCCGTTATGCTCGAAACCTCGAACCCAACCTGTTTGAGTTAACACTTCTGAGGTTACCATGTTTATCTCCAATCCAATCACTTACTCATTCACTCAAATATTAATGCCTTGGCATAACCCTAACAATA
>DVMY01000091.1 GCA_018714755.1 Candidatus Aphodousia faecigallinarum
GGTCCAAATGGTGTACGGAAAGGAGAGGATTATCTTAAAAATTATTTTGTAGATAGTTATGGTGCTATCAGTGAAGTAGATTTCTCTGATTTTTTTAAAAACGAGATAGAAAAATAAAAAGGAATCATAAATGTCCGCATGTATCAAAAATCAGAGAAAGAAGAATATTAAGGTTTATCTTTCAGTAGATGGTTGGACGGAGTACTGGTATTTTGATTGGCTACAAAACCAGATCAATGAGCGAGAAGAGTCCTTGTTTACGATTAAGTTTGAAATTGAAATTGGAATAAGTCCCGAAAGTTTTGTGAAAAAAACAGGTGTTCTCGGCAAAGAGTTGTTTGTACATGTCTTTGACTTCGAAAGTCAAGAGAAGGTACATGTAGATAGGGTTCGGGGGATAATTGATTCACTGAAAAAAGCAAAGAGTTTAAAGTCTGTTCAATATGAAATGGCCTATTCGAATTTTACTTTCGAGCTTTGGATGTTGCTGCATAAGAAACAATTCAACAGATCTCTCACTCACAGAGATCAGTACTTATCACCCATCAATAAAGCCTACAACCAAAAATTTAAAAGCTTAAAAGAGTATAAAGAGAAGGCTAACTTTCAGCGAATTCTTGATCGAATTTCGTTAAGCGATGTAATTGATGCAGTTAAAAGAGGTGAAAAAATTACTCAGAATAACTACCGGGAGTATCAGCTTCAAACGTATAAAAAATATGTATTTTTTAGAGAGAATCCTTCTCTTTCCGTACATGAGTTTGTAGAAAAAATCTTAAAAAAGTGCGGACTCATTTAGATCAATGCGAAAACAGAAGATGCTCAAGGGCCGGGTTTCCTCTTTGCAACAAGGCATTTTGCATGGCGTGAAATGTTGTTTTTCTTAACGGTTTTCTGAGTCTTTCAATAATGATCGGCAAAAGCCTGGCAGAGGTACTAAGTTCAAAATAGTTGCCTTTTTCTGTAATGCATATAAAAGGAAAGTCTGCTCTCAAGCGGTTCTCAGTAAATCCGGCGTTAAAGAGTTCATCTTTTTGGCAATCAATCCATCCCCATGGTTCAAATGGCGCTTCACGATAAGCGCCGAGATTCAACAAAGTTAAACTTCCCGCATGAATTCTGATAACTGACATAAAGTTTTCTTCGCTTCTGCGGTTATAGGCCGCGGCGCTCCAAAAATCGTCATAAGTTAGCTCCGGTTTGAGAATTATGTGTCTCACAAAAGATTTTGCTACCGGAAAGATTTGAGCCCATGCGGGATGGCTTCTGGCTAGATCAAATTGGTGCTTAAGGCCCGGATGCATTTGGTTATAGGTCTGAAGCCAGAGGTTATTCGCGCCATAGGAGCGGTCATCGTTTAACCATTCATGAATCTCCTCTTCAGTGAACAAATCGCCAAGATTCTTATTTCTGGGAGATTTTTTCTCCCTCAATGCGATATTTTCAATGGGAATTCCCTTTTTTTCTGCAAGAAGGATCAATTCTTTTTCTTTCTCGTCAATATATTTGGCTAAAACCGGCATGAAAGCCAACTCTTCGATCACAACACCGCGCGCCAAATGTTGCTCAAAACGCGCAGGCATATTGTTCGTTTTCCCAATGTAGGCGACCCTATTTGGGCGAATTTGAAGATACAGCCCTGAGAGGATCATCGAATTTTTAAATAGGCTCACGACGCTTGTGATCCCGCGAACGTCGGCAATTCTTTTGAAACCCAATTGGAATGCGGCATTCATGCCGAAAGTTGAAATTTTTGCCATTTTTCTAGTTTGAGCTTTTGCTTAAAAAATAGTCAATGAAGATCATAGACTGTATCAATTAGATCATTGATTTTTATATAAAAAATCTATTGGACAAGGGTAATTTTTCCGTGATTAAATTAACGGTGTTGAGAGATTTTTCTCCGCTATTTTTCGATTGATTTGAGATGGACTTTTTGAGAGTTTTAAGATGAGTTTTTTCACCCATTTCTCCCAACCTCCCATTCTTGAAGATGAATACGCCAACAGCATTTTGCATTTGAAAATTTCATTCAAAGAAGTGTTTGAGATCATCAATTCATTCATTCTTTTGATCCTTTGTTGTGTGAATTACCGTATTGATAGAAACGGGGATCTGCATCTTCGTGTGATGAACGCTACGCGAACTCCTCCAGCTATGAAGTGGGGGAAACGACCAAAGCACTGGTTATAAATTTTCCAATAGAATTTTTTTTGAATTTTGAAATGAATTTTCTAGAAAAGATTATTAACGTCCCCGTTCTTGAAGATGAATACGCCAACAGCATTTTGCATTTGAGAATTTCGCCCAAAGAGGTGTTTGAGATCATCAATTCATTCATTCTTTTGATCCTTTGTTGTGTGAATTACAGCATCGATGAAAACGGGGATTTACACCCACGCCAACGCCCAGTTAGATACAGACGAGTGCCACCGGCTTTGAAATGGGGGGAAATGCCAAGATATTGGTTATGGAAATGATTTTTGAATGCTTTTTTCAAAATCAGAAAGTTCAACATTTTCTCTTTGCCCTAATTCGTTTAAGGAGTTTTTGATTTCGGTGTTTTCTTTAGATTGATTTTTCAGACGCTCTTTGTATTCCGTTGGACTGTTATACAAAGCACCCCCAAGATAGGCGTTACCGAAAACCGTTGAGAGTCCGGATTGTTTTTCTTCATAAATGGATTTTGCAGACATAGTAGTGCCTCGCTCAGCATAGAGCTCAAGGTTCAGTGATTGCTGTCCGGCAGCAATGCTTTCTCTTTCTTGATTCACGACTCTGTTTATCTGGGAAACATTCGGTGATTCTGTTACGGACTGATCTCCAATAGTGGACTGTTGAGCTATTTGTGTATCCAGTCGATTCGCCGAAAGCGCTTCATCGAATTGAGCAATTAACTCATTTTCATAAGATTGACGATGAGGGCGAGCCATCGTGTCAATATCAATTGTGGCTAAAGGAAGAGATTGTCCGTCGTTAAATCCCGTCGCGCTCATATCCTCATGGAGGGCCTGAGCAAAGTGGCTTCTGGCAGCCGGACTATGAAACAGAGCGTTTTGAGCGGCTTCAGCAGAACCAAATGTTTCAATGGCTTTTTGCATGGCAAATGGTGAGTTATCCATAAGAGTGCGCATATCCTGATTGGAGACGTATCCCAATTGAGAAGAAGCACTTTGGTTGGCCGATTGCTGAAAAGCTTGTTGATTGCCGTATTGATAGGCTTGGGTTAATTGAGCTTCAAAATTTTGGGCAGCGCTTCGAATTCCCGCGTCACTTGTGCTTTGAGCAATTTGGCGAGTTGCCGATAACAAGGTTTTATAGGCTTCCTGACGTTGCTTGGCGTTTGTTGTATTTTGCTCTTGGCCGACGGAGTCCAATAATTGCTGAGAGGTTTGAATTTGAGCATCATTAGTTGATGAAAATGATGAACCTTTATCTGACAATGAGCTTTGCTCATTGAGCTTAAAAACTTTCGAATCATTAAGTTTTGTTTGAGAAGTAAGGTTGGTGGTGCTGCCGTTCACAGATAAAGCGGAACTAGAAGATTCATTATGAGGTAAATTAAGGGCAGAGCTTAAGGCAACACCTAAACGTGAGCGGATAGCAGCACTTTGGCTATTACTTAAATGACTTCCCAGACTTTGACTGTCTGTTGATGTCACGGTTGCACCGGACTGTTCCATTCGGCTGTCGGCGGACTGAAGCCCCGATTGTTGACTCACTACGCTATTTAATAATCGCGTAAATCCAGCCATCGACTTGTCACTTGTTTGTGTGGAGAAAGAACGAAGCGCTTGGATGGACTCGCTGAACCCAAAACTATTGCTGATGCCGCTTTGAGTGCTTTGACTGTTGGATTCACCCATGGAAAGCGACGTTGACACCCCCATTGATATCGGTGTCATAGACATCCCGGTTACCATGCCGCTGGCTGAACGGGTGACGCTGCCGTAGGCCGATTGAGTCTTTAGCATGCCAGAGTCAGTAAAGCCCATCGAGAGGTCGCTCTTATTGCCAGTTTGAACATTAGTAGAAACATTGCCCCAACTGGTGTTGCCCAAAGAAATATTGCCCGCGGTGAGGCTCGCGCCCTGAGACTGTGCGGCGCTTTGCGCGGGCGCCATGACGCTCGCGGCTAATTGCGCGGTGGCGAAGTCACTACCCTTGGCGATTGCAAAAGCAATGACAGGTGCGAGAATCGTCAGAAATCCTGCGATGGCTTGAGAACTTGCGCCCGCTTCGCGGATGAGATTGGCGGCTTGGATAGTGTTGGCGCCGTATTCATTAATGATCTGAGTCATCGGGTGGCTGTCTGTGTGAATGATGAGGTAATTCATCACGGCGGAAATGGGGGCCCAAAGTTGCACCCAAATGAGAAGAGTGAAATAGCTTCTTAAAATGGCGCCCGCCATGTGGCCTGCCGCCAACACCATGATGAAAATCAATGGAAAAGCCGCGAGGATGATGAATTCCAGGGAGTTTCTGACTTTGGGAAGCGCCTCTTTGGCGATCTCAGCCATAGTTCGGTAGTTGATTTCTGACGACAAATTCCCCTGAGCTTTCGCCAATGCGGTGGCGGTTGCCAGAGGGTGGCCGGCTAACGCCGCGACATTTTCAATATCGCTTTGCAGCGTGTTCATGAAAACGGAGTGCTTAATGGAACTCGCTAGACTCTGCGAGACGCCTAAAAGCAAAGTTTCAGCTTGCGGAAGCACTCGAAGAATCAATGAACTGGCATCCGCTTGATCGGGCAAGAGCTTCATCGCGAGGTGCTTTTGTATTGCAGGCAACTCTGTTGAAGCCATGTGATTGTCAATAAAGGCGATTGCCTCATCGCACCCGATCCAGTTACCCGACGTATCTGATGTTTTACGGGCAGGATTCACCCAGCCGGTTTGCGAGATGCTCTGCCAAATGTTTCCTGAATTGCTCAGTGCTTCAATTTTTTGCGGATAGTCGATTAATTCGGGCATTACACAATTGCGATTGAAGTCTGAAATTAATAATCGCCCTTGGGGCGTAACGGGGCCCGCGGCCAAAATGGCGTTTAATGCCCGCTCGGGGAAAACCATCCCGAAGCGCGAGAAGCGTTCCGCTTCAATACCGGCAAAAGTATCTTCAAAGATATCCGTGAGCCAATGCCCGATGCGGGAAGTGGTGCTCGCCATGAAGCCAAGCCCCAGAGGGACATCAGCGACCACGTAAACGGAGCCCGAGCGTTCATCGTTGATCGCGAGGTCCACTTTGGGAACGAGGCAGACGCCATAGAAAAGCGCCACGGCAAAAATAAAGCTTCCTCCCTCAAGACCTCGATAGCGCAGGGCGCAAACGGTGATCACACACAAAAAGCCAAAAAGAACCAGTGTTCTTAAAAGCCCAAGGTAGTCTGAAGAGCCTGTGATCGCAACCACCGCCTCAAAAAGATCCCGTATTTGGTTTCCATTCCAATAGGCAAAAAATTCCATGCTCATAGCTCGTGTCCTATTCTCGTGTGATCCAGCGCGAGGCGATATTGTGGGCGGTGTTGCCTAAAAGGCTTCGCTCGATGTGCTCGATTTGCTCCATGAAGCTTTGCGCGCGCGACATTTGCTGATAGATCCGGTCGCTTCTTGAAGCTAAATCCAGGCGCACGGAAGCGATGCGAGCAGAAATGCGCCTGACGTGATCGGCGTTGATGGCGTTGGCCTGTGCACCGCTTGCGCTTGTGATCACTTTTTCGATGTCAAGGGTGAGCTGGTCGAGCGCTCGAACAATCGCTTCATAAGATGCGGCCTCAACATACACTCGCAGGAGATCTTCCGAAAAACCCGCGTAGCGGTGAGTGGTGACAGTGTTGATGAGCCTTATTAAGGGAATGGAAGAAACCGAGCCCAAAAGCAAAACATCGTCTTCAGAAAGACGCGAAGCGTCCCGAGACAATAGGGCTTGACGGTAATTGGTTGCGGCTTCCCATAGGCGGTGCGTGAGGTTGATGTCGTCCATCGCCACGCGTTCCGGATAGAGGCACTTGGTGTCTTTTGTGGGGCAGGAAAGGCGAGTGGCGCCTGAAAGTGAGACAGTCTCGGCTGAGCCAAAAAGAAGGCTCGCGATATCTTCGCCCATGATAAAGCGTGAGCGGACAACAGCCGAGGAATCATCGCCTGACTGTGTGTAAATGCTGGTGCCCACAAGCGTCATCATGAGTTCTTTTAGCTCCTTGGGGTACTTATGTGTGAGCGTGCCGCCGCCTAAAAGCGACCAAGTGAGGTTGATTTCTCCGGCTTCAATGGCGTTGCCGCCTGAGTCGGTGCGGGTGGGCGTGTGTTTAAAGACCGAGGTGCCGTCGGTTCGGGTCATGGCGTCGGCTTCAAACGCATCGCTTGCGACACCGCTGTCTCGCAAATGATTGGATGCGGAGTATTTGAGTTTTTGCATGTAGCCTTGAGCACCCGTCATATCAAGAAGAGTTTGCGCGGCCGCGCAGGAGTCTTGAAATTTGGAGCTGTACTCACGGATGAGGTCTCGGAAACTGGTGACTTGCTCTGATAAATCGGGCGAGAGCGTCTGAAGAGCTAATTGAAAAGCCAGACCCGGGAGTGAAGAGCCGATCGCGCGTAGATAGTTCAGGAACTCTTCTTTAGAAGGAATGCTAAAAGCCCCCATGAATAGGTCAATGCCCCCGCAGCCTGCCGACAATTTGGGCGGCGTAAATTGAAAGGGTGTGAAGTCCGAGCGTGGGGCTCGGTAGACAAAACCGCCCGCTGTGGCGATATTGAGGTGCGCGGACTCGTAGATGCCGGCGGCAGTGACGTTGCCCTGAGCGAGGCCCGACGAGGAGTCGTAGAAATCTTCCAGAAATCCCGCGAAGCTAGCACCGGAGAACATTAAACAAAGACAGAGAGCGAGCGTTTGTTTTCTCATCGAAACCGTTCCTTAGAGACGAGGCAGAGTTTGAATAGTTGAGTTCAGAGGTTGTTTGAGACCGGAAACATGTGTGAGCCGTTCCTTTAAGTCTTCAAGAGATAAAGCGCCCGATGCAATGAGTTGCGCTGATTGCCCGGATTTTTCAACCAGAAAGATGGCCGGAGTGACGGTCGGGACAGAGCCGCTTAAGGTCATGAGACGTTTTACGATGCCATTGTCTGGCCGCGCGGTCGGCCACTCGGTTAAGACTTCACCTTTAATTGAAATGGGAAGAACGGAAAGGCCTGTTTCCTGAGAGAGTCTTTTCATGACCGGGGTCATCATGCTGCAAAAAGAGCAGCCCGCCTGTACCAGCACGACAAGTCCGGCTTGAGAAGATATGTTTTTAAGAGAAATTTCCCTATTTAGTTTTGCTTCATCTTTCAAAGCCACCTGCGCGAAATTGGCGTTGGGGTGAAGGGTCGTGTGATCATAAGCGGGATTGGCCCAAAGCGTTTCTTTCCAACGCTCGGCAAAGCGCATGGATTTCTCAAGCATCACAGTGTTGATCGCTAGATAAGACGTGATGTTTTCAGCGCTAGGTTCCATCACCGCGACATTGAGTCTTCTTTGAGCTTCCGCGCGGAGCTCTTCCACAGTCGCAAATTCCGGGACTTCTGGCGGATTCGCTTTAGCATTTTCCTGGTAAAAGAGAAACCCGCGATCGGGGCTCACCCAGACATCCTCGGTCCAAAAATTATTTTGAGCTTGAACATTACTAAGAGTCGTTAAGAGCAAAAGGGAAAAGAGCGTCTTTTTCATTTTCTTATCTTTCTAACAGTTGGTTCCGTAGCACGTGCCCTCTTTTTCAGGCATCGGTCCGTAGGGCTTTTGACTCGATTCAATTTCAGCTTTTCGCGCCTGAGCGCGAGTCTCAACATTTTTACTGTCGGGAATATTTACTTTTGATGTATCGACGAGTCCTTCCAAGGCCTTGGGATCAATCTTTCCGAGATCCACTTGGCTCATTTCGTAAGCGGTCAAGCCCTGGCAGACTTGGGAATCGTCCACATTCCAACCCAGCCCCAATTGTTCATGGGCGGCTTCTTGTACGAGGCGTGCAAGCTTGGAGTTGTAGCAGCAGTAGGATTCGGTTTTAATCAGGCACTGGCCCATGAAGTACTCTGTGCATCGGCTCCCCACGTAACGACAGGTATCCGCTCCGCGTTTGAGCTGAAGCGTTTGTTCTTCTGGGGTACAGGAGAGGTAGTCGCTTGCGACCTCAAGCGCCACCATGGCGTAAAAAGTGAATGGGTCAAAAGAGAATTGAACGGAGCCCGCCGCATAGCTCACGGTCAATCCATAGTAAGAGAGGTTAGGCGAGTAAGCTTGACCCGCGGCCGAACCGTAGAGTTTAGTCATGATTCCTGCCACCTGATCGTTACTCATCAAAATGTCGTTGACATAGGGCGAGCCCAGTGTGTGAATGGCCTCGCGCGCCACTTTGCCCGCGAAAACGTAGGAGACGGGTAGCCCCGCAGCATTCGTGTGCGAGCCCCGAACTTTGCCTTTGCAGCAAGAGACACCGCCGAGCTTATTGCGGCAGGTATTCATTTCGCCCGTGAAAAAGCGTAGATTTTCATAGTCACCGTACACCGCGGCTTGTCGTGCGACTTCCAGTTTGGCGACTGTGTCGGCGAGGTTATTGTTAGGCGCGTCATTGATCGGCGTGCAAAGACCGTGCTGACAAATGCTTTCGGTGCAACGCTCTTCTTCAATGACCGTGTCCGGTGTTTCTTGGCACTTATAGGTGAAGTTCCAATAGGTGCATGAAGCGTCATTGCCCGCTAAGCACTTTTTATCCACTAACTCACACTTGGCATTCGTTGAAAGCGCCTCGCACGTGTTAACGCCATCGTCTGTGACGCAGCGATATTGCACCTCGTGGCGCCAACAGTCTTTATAGATAGGAACACCATTGACGATTCGGGTTTCGGCGCCTTCAACGCAAGTCTTTCCCGCGACCTCGCAGGCTGATCGGGTGCTTCGAGATGAGATGGACAAAGTGTTTGAAAACGGGCAGTTTGACTCCTCAGTGATGTCCGTGATTACCTCTTCGCTTCCGACCCAAGTGATGTTCTCGGGTAAAGGACTGACGGTTGTTGAACAGGCGTAAAGCTTGTCATTTGTTGACTCAGAATTTTGCTGCGCGCATTCATTTTCAATGAGCACGTCGCACGTTTGTTTTTCACCCGTTTCACAAAGAAGCGTAGATTCTTCCCGCAAACAGACATCTGTAAAGATCGGGTGATAGGTCAGGCACGTTGTTTGCGTTATCGAGCAAGACAGATTTTCGCACGTGTTATTGATCTCATTGACAGTGTCGAGCACTTCGATGGTCTCAATGAAACGAATGTCTTCGTGCGGGATAATGACCGCGTTTTCTTTGCAGTCGTAGGTGAGCGTTTGACTTTTTTTCGCTGGCGAAGGTTTGCAGCCGGCGTTCTCCAGAATGCCGCAAGAGGGGTTTTCAGGCGCAAGAAGGCACGAGAACGAGTACTGACGCTCCCAGCAAGGCAGTGTCACTTCCACGTCTTCCACAAGGCGCGTTTCATCGGGCATCGTGCAAATCATCTGCGTTTGATCGCAGTCGGGGTTGTTGGCGCTCTCGCAGTATCGTTCGGGCTCAAAGCGATCGTTAACCGTGATCTCAACCTCAAGAGCCGTGATGCTCTCTGAGACGGGATCGGGAAGAGGCGCTTTGCACGAAAAAGTCTTTTCTTGAGAATGGCATTCGCCCGGTTTGCCGGCGACGAGACATTCCGAGCGAGTTTCGGAGCAATCCGAGGCGTCCTCAAGCGGCGCGCAATAATTGACTGTTCCTTCGCCCTCGCACTCGGTTACCGTCTCGTATTGCCAACAGTCGCGGTACACCTTGACGCCCGCGATCACTCGAGTCTCCGGTCCTTGAAGACAAGCGTTTTTTGTGACTTCGCAGTTCTGAGCGAGAACGCTTCCGGTAATTAGCGACAGGATCACTAAAGGGAATAGAGAGCTTATCGGCATACGACCTCCCACGAATCCATTTCCTGGTGGTTGGGAAGCAAAATAGGAAGCTCCACGGTCACCGTTCGAGTGCCTTTGCCTTTATCGGTGTTGGTGATCGTGACCTCGTAGTAGTCTCGGTTGGATTTTTTGATGATGGCGAGACTAATCACAAATTCAATGCGGTTGGTTTTAGTGAAGCTCGCGGGCGCTTGGGTGAAGGTTCCCATGACGCGGGTGCCGAATTTCACCGTCACTTCCATTTGGTCACTGCAGCGATAAGAGACGTGTGCGGTCAGGTTGGAGGCCGAACCCGAGTAGCCCACTTCGGTGAATGGTTTTAGGCTCACGCTCGCGCGCTGATCTGTGGGACAAGCTGGAATGATGTCAACCGAAAGCGTCTTCACGCACGTTTGAGTCGAGGCAGGAGTTTGCTCGACGCGGCATTGGTAGGGATAAGTCTTTTGGATATCAACAGTGACCGGAACCGTGCACTTTGTGTCTTTAAATTGAGCTGGCGCTTTAACGCAGGCGTAGCGATTTTCGTTGTGGTAAAGCGCCTCGCGATCAATGTGACAGACTTTTGTGTCAGAAGGGGCTTGAGTGTGGCAGCGGTAAAGCTCGCGCGTGCCCATTTCCATGGCCCAACCTTCAGAGCAGGTGCCACTTACGATGCCAGCGCTTGCTTCGTCGCAAACTTCGATTCCGGATAAGCCGGGAATCACAGTAGAAACTGTTTCGCAGTGAGTCTCCATTGAGACAAGACTGCCAGATTCTCCGACAAGCTGATCGGCATTGTCAATCACGTTTTCGTACGCAGCTAAAATGTTGTCTTTTTCCTCTTCGGTGAGTTCAGGCTTATTGGCGCCTCCTTGATAGACAAGCTGCACGGCAAGGCACTCCGGATCCTTTTGGTTAAGGCAAGCGTTCGCCTTATCGGATCCTGGTGTGAAGAGATCCCCCATGCCGGATTCGCCTCGCAGGTCTGATAGCGAGGAGGTGTCGCCGATAAAGTCTTTATTGACCACATCGTCCCTTTTTTCATTGGTGACCATTGCTCCGTAGTCCGGGCGAGGGACCGATTGGGCGGCAAGCGCGGCCTCATCCACAGAGACGTTTTCCGCCCAGACGTAAGATGCCGAGAGCAAACATAAAAGGGGGATGAAGCGCCGGTTCACGGTCGATCTCCCAGGCGATTCAACGCTTCTTGGATTCGTTTTTGTGCTTTTAATAGTGTCGGGTCATCAGCCTTTTTCTTTAATTCAGACTCAATCTCACGGGCTATGAAATCAAGCGCGTAGCGAAGCGTCACGTCGCCTCTAGCAACAAAAAGCGGCCCTTCTTTTTCGCAAGCGCTTTGACAGACGGGAAGCAATAGTATTTGCGGAACCTCTTTAATACCGTGCCTGCTAAATAAAAGAGGATCAATTTTCACCGAGGCTCCGGCATCAGTCAGAAACTTGAAGTCTTCGAGATGTCGGGCGATCAAGCCTTTACCGTAACGCTCAAGAATGGTTTTAGGTTTTTCATTTGGGGCATTGACGACTTCTTTACCGACCCCTCTGAAACTTAAGGCAAGATGCGCGTCGCGCGCCTCTTCTCCAAGACGCTTTAGGGAGGCTTGGGGCATGGAAAGCGAGACAGTAATCGCGATGACAAATCTCTCTTCTTCGGGCGCGGGAAGTAAGTCAACCGAGTCTTTCGCTTCATCAATGACGCTTTGAAGCTCCAAGGGCGTTAACGCGTAAGCGGACAGGCAAAGCGTCGTTAAAAGAGAAATTAAGAAAAGGTTTTTCATTCGCCCGCTCCCAGGTTCATCCCTTGACAGCAGTCGCGTCGCCTCCAAATTAAATAGGAGGCGTCTTCACCTTTAACGGGAGGCGTTCTTCCGCCCAAGGCGTCCAAAGCGGTTGCGGCGCCAAAAGGACGGCAGCATTGGCCTTGGGTTTGCCGAGAGGGCCAAACCATCTGCGTGCGATAAACGTCTTTACTCATGAGAAATTCCAATTGAGGCGCGCATTGACCGTCTTTGCCCCACTGGCGCCACAAGAGCCCCTCTCGGTGAAGCTTTAAGGTGAAGCGTTGAGTAAGGAGGCTAAAGGCCTGCTCATCGGTGATGTGGGCGTTCACCCACCCCGTCAGCGGGAAAAGACTTCCCGCGCAGCCCGCGCACCAATAAAGCGTGTTGATCGGAAGACTCACGGTGGAGGCGACGCAATCGAGACTGCAGGCGCCCACCGCCACGGGGTTAGAGAAAAGCGTGACATCGGGGTTGAGTAAAAAGGAACTCATCGAATCGTCCCAGAGCGGATCAAGTTCCGTCATGTAGGCGACATCCCAAGGGGAGGCCTCTAAACATCGTGTGTCAAAAAGAACTTCTAAAAGGTAGAGCCAAGGCGTGTGGTACCAGTGAACCTGATAAAAACTGGTGCGGTGGCCCCGCTTTTTAGGATTGGGCGTGCGGCCATGGGCGGGCGCGGAAAAACGTCCACCCATGGTGATGCCGCCTAAGGAAGGAAAGCAAAACGGCTCACGCACAATTTCAATCGTGCGGATGGGTTCCCAAAAGCCTAGATTCATGCCGACCGTGACGTTGGCTTCGCCCCTGCAGCTGCAAAAAGAGTCCGCGTCTGTGGTGACGTCGGTAAACCCCGAGGAACTGATAAGGCTTGTGTTTTGTCCGACCGTGATCGGGAAAACACACTCCCAGCAAACGTCCATGACAGGGTTGGTGATTTTTCCGTGGCAGGCGGCATAAAGATGAAAGGGAAAAGTTAAAAAAGCCGCAAGCAAAAGGGTTCGAACGATTTTCACTTAGGGCTCCTTTAAAAGCTTTTCGGCGGGCGCTTCGGTGACGGTTATGCCTTTCGCCGACAGGCTGACGAATGCCGGAAGCGATTTGATTTGAAGGCGATTTACAAGTGTCGCCCCTTGATCAAACCACACGCGCGTTTTTAAGGTGTTTTGTGTTTTTTCAACGGAACCCGCAACCAAAATAACGCGACCCAAAGGTTTGTCTTTGATAAAGGCCCGGGCAAGGCGCATGTGTGGCAGCCGATTGGCGTCAATCAGCAACCATTCTCGCCGGTAGCTTTCCCCTAGAAGTGACTTCACTTCGCTTGCGGCTTCAAACCGTTGACGTGAGACACTGGTGGCTTCGGAAAGCTTTTGTCCCTTCGGTTCCTGAGCCCAACGCTTTAGCGTCTCGCGATTTCGGTTTAAACGTGACTGCGCATTAACGCCTTCTTCCCGAGCATGCGTTTTTAAAAGCGCTAAAAGATCGGGTTCAATGACGGGATAAACCGGTCCCAGCGCAACAGAAGCTAGAGAGGGGAAGGCTATTGTCAAGAAAAGACTTATTAACAAAAAATCTTTCATGAGGGCCCTCACCAAACGCGATAGGCGCGACCTCGGATCGCGGTGTATGCAATGAGTCCGGGGCGGGCGTAACGACTATCAAAACTGTCTGCGTGCTCGCCCATGGCAAAAAAGTATCCCTTGGGGATTGAAAGACTAGCGATAGCTTTAAGAGGTTCGCCCGTTTTCGCTTGCGTTTTAGCTAGCCCCACCAATTTGCCATTGACTGATATCACTCGGTTTTGGTTGACAACTTTGTCGCCAGCGAGTCCCGCGACGCGCTTAATCACTGTGACGTCATCGGGGATCGGAGCGGCGTCTTTCCATGTGAAAGCGATGAGCTCTCCCTTTTGAGGCGTTTTCACTTTTTTATCGATAAGAAAAACGGTGCCCGGCAAGCTTTCGGTGAAATTGACGGCCAATTGAAAACGATGAGTAAAAAGGATGAGCGCAAGCGCGATGATCGTACAAGTCATCGCGTGGCGCTTACCCAACGCCAAAAGCGTTTTTAAAAGACAAGAGGCGTTTTCTTTCATTTAGGGGCGCGCCTTTCTGAGAGTGGGAAAGTCGCCTAAGAGGTTGTCTTCAAGCGCTTTATGGATTTGTTTGACTTCGTTTTCCGATAAACCCAATCGTCGCATCACCACAGGCGTCAAGTCCTGAACTTCTTTGCCGTAGATAAAAGCTTTTTGATCCATCACGATAAAATCGGAGGCAGTTTCTTTTAGTACTTTTTGCAGTTTTTCATTAAAGAGGCGTGACTCGGCGAGCACTTGAGCCGAGTCGCCTTCTTGCATGCGTTTGACCCAGACGAGTTTTTGCGCGTCCATCACCGCTTGCATGTCAAGCACAGCGATTGCTTGGGTTGTCGGCGCGGTAATGGTTTTGATATAGAGTGCGCCGGCGATTGCAAGCGCCATAAGGCTTGCTATCCAAACCAAAACGGGGAGGGTCTTTAAAAAAGAAAAATTCATTTCAAAATCGCTTTCAGTTTCTTTTGATAGGCTTTGTTGTGTTGAAGGCTCACCTGTAAATAAGGCGAGGCTTTTTGTTCTTCACGTGTTTTACGTCTTTCCTGGTTTCGCTCTTTTCGCGTTACAGTCGAACGAACGAGTCCGGGCTTGTCGGCCAGGTCTTTTTCGTAGGGATCCTTCACCGCGTACCATTGGGTGCCGGGACTTGCGAAGTTGTCAATCACGAATTCTTCACTCATCGGGACTCACCTTTTCTTTTTAAAAGCTGCGTGATGGCGTCGGCCACGCCTAGGCCCGAACGCGTCAGTGTTTCAATTTGGGCGACATCTTGGGCTCGGCTTGAATACAAAAGACGTGAGAAAGGATCAAAGCGAATCTGCAATACCGCGGGCACTGTGTCAGGACTTGCGAAAAGACACTCGGCATACTCGCCCTCGCGCATTTTGAGGTTTTTAATGGCGTTCATTTCCCAGGCTGAAAAGGCCACTTTCTTTTGACTTTCCAAAAATCGCAGCGATTCTTCTTTTTGTCGAAGCACAAAGCGGATGTCGGCGTTTTCAAGCGCGGCGCGCGCCGTGTCGTTTTGGTAGTAATCCGCGAAAGATTGCGTGATGGTGATAAAAGAGGCGTTTTGTTTTCTCGCGCGCCGATAGCCATTTTGAATGAAGGTGCCCGCGTGCTTGTGACTTAAAAGATCCCACGCCTCATCAATCACAACCATTTTGCGGACGTGTTTGGCGCCTTGGGTCAGGTCTTGCGTGATTAAAAAGATAAGACACAGAAGCACCACGCTTTGAAGCGTTTTTCTGCCCTTTAAACCTTCCAACTCCAAAACAATAAAGTCGTTATTGAAGTTGACGGTGGAGGCGCGGTCAAAGTAGCGCCCGTAAGCTCCGTCTCGGGCGTAAGGAGCAAGTTGAACGGCCAAATCAAGCACGCGTTGATCGGGTTTGGCGTTTTTGTCGGGGTGAACAAGACCCGTTGAGAGACTCTCAACCAGATCGGTGATGGTGGCGATCGTTCCTTTTTCTTGGGCGCTCGTTAAGCAATGAATCACATGGCTTTGCAAAACACTTTGCGTAAAATCAGAGAGACCGTCATTGGGTGAAGCCATCTCGGTCAAAATGGGCAGCAAAAAGCCCATGTCTTCTTTGATGTCACGAACGAGTTCAAAGGGATTGATCACCAAATGCGCCTCATGCGCGTATTCAATCCATTGGCCGTGAAGCAATTCGCAGAGCTTTTTATAAGACGCTCCCACGTCAATCACGTAGGTTTTGCCGCCTGTTCCCAAGTTGCCGGTGATGAGGTCATTGGTGAGAGCGCTTTTCCCGGCACCCGAGGTGCCCACAATGATCGCGTTGTAGTTGCCCGAACTCGCAAACGGATCAATGGGAGTGATCTGTCCGTGCGGACCGGTTAAAAGCAAAAGCGGCGTCATGGACTCCTCGCCGTTTCGAGGGCCAGTTCCTTGAAATTCCGCGATAAAAGGGGAGAGGTTTGCGGAGTTGGTGAGGGTTTTTGTGCTTTGTCGTTGGGCGACTTCTAAGTCTTTCGCTAAAAGAGGGCCCATGGTCATGGGCAGCGTGGTCATAAGACTTTGCCAGTGCATGCGCGCGTCGCGCGTTAAATCAAGATGCGCTTCTTTAAAAACAGTGATCGCAGCCTCAATGCACTCTTGCGCGTTTTCTTTGGGCGCCAAAAGAAGCACTTGGTGCGTCATTTTGCAAAGCCCGCCATTGGCGGCGTACTCCTCGGTGACGATGTCATAGTCGTGCTCGCGTTTTTTCAGATACGGCAAATAGTGCGCCAATTCACTATTGGCGATTTGCTTGGAACGAGCCGCCATGAGATTGGTTTTGTTTTTGGTTTTTTCATAATCGGGCATCGAAACGGCGCAGGTGACTAAAAAGGGACACGGTATGTTTTGTGATTTGTGTCCGATAAAACGGCTGGAGAGCGCGAGCGCATAGTCGCTCGGATAACCCGTGACCGACAGTCCTGTCAATAAAAGCGATCCTTCCCCAGAGGCGGAAGACAATTCAATGCCCTCTTCTTTAATGCGGATACGGGTGTCGGGATCCACCAAACCCAGAGCGAGCGGATCAAATGGGTTGGGAGAAGCCGAGCTTTTAAGAGCGGAACTTTTTTTGTGCGCGTTTAAAAGAGCGCGCAATGTCCGGCGCAAATCGCGGGCGCTCCACGTGTGGCTATAAAGGTACTGAGATTTTAAAAGTGAAATATGCCGATCACGCTCTTTTTTGGCTTTATCCATGGCCCAAAAGAGTGCCTTATCGCCAAGGGGGATGGCGACCGCCACCCAAATTCTAAAGTGCCTGACGCGAAAGGCTGAACCCGTTGAAAGGCTCCGGTGAAGTCCGCTTTTTAAGTAAAGAACACGCTCACGCGCCAATTGAGTAAGCGTTCGCGCGGTTTCTTTTTTGGCTTCGTTCACTAAGAAGTAGGGCGTGCGGCTTGCCTCATAAGCGTTAGTGGCCCAGTCAATATCAGGTTCGGCAAAAAGCGTCACCTGAATACCGGTGCCCGTGGGCAGATCCGGCGAAAAAAGGGAAGCCAATTGCGAGGCCATCTCAGGCGTGGCGCCCGTTTGAGGAGTGAGTTCAAGCGTGTAGCCAATGGATTCGACCGCCATTTTCTTTTCATCGAGAATCGTGAAGAGCCCCGGCTCAACCTCGTGCCCATAAGGCAGCAACGACCCCAAACGGTCAACCACCGTGGCCGAGCCTCGGGGGAGCAGGAGCCCGGGATCGTCAACGGTGAGGTTTGAGAGAAGATCCGACAAAGAGAGTCTTTGCTTTAGTTTTTCCTTTAAAAGGTTTAATCGCATCATGGGTGAGTGCCTTTCAAAGGTGAAATCCATTTTTGCGATTCTCGTTTCATGGGGATGATGTCGAGCGTCTCAGGCGCCCAACGGGCGCCTCGCACGGTAGTGAAGATGACGTGTTCGGCATGCAAATCGCCCTCAGTGTCGATGTAGGGGGCGACCCACACCCGAAGAATTTCTTCCGGCGCGCGTTTGGGCGTCATCAAGGGCGTGACGACCGCGAGACGGTCGATGGGTTTGCCTTCAGTGGTGATGACAACGGTGTCAGAAGGTTCTCCCTTGATCGCCTCTTCTTTTTCTAGACTTTCATGAATGGCCGAAAGCGCGGCGCAGCGGGGAGTCATGTCAACCGAGCAGGCAAAGCTTGACTCCGCGTCCTGCAAACCGGTGATGGAACCGCACCCCGAAAGTAAAAGAGACGCTCCCAAAAGCGATGTGATTAAAAGAGGGCGCATTATTTACTCTCCTTGGAGATCGTCTTTTTCATTTGAGAAAGCGCCTGAAGTTTCTTTTCAATCGCTTCAACACTTATGGCGCCTGTGACCCGCTCGCCGTTTTCAAAGAAAAGAGTAGGCGTGCCTTTGACGCCAAGGGAGGCGGCCAGACGTTCGATTTCGGTGAGAGGAGTCGAACACGCGGCTTTTGTCTGCGGCGCGACGCCTTTTAGCATAAAGTCCTCGAAGGCTTGCGCTTGATTGGCGGAACACCAAATGCGTGCTGCTATTTCCTTTGCGTCAGGATGCAATACTGCTAGCGGCATGAAAAAGGTGTGAATGCGTACGTTATTGAGTTTTGAAAGCGACTCTTCTAATTGCTTGCAAAACGGACAGCGTGGATCGGTGAAGACGAAAAGCGAGTGTTGAGGCGTGCCTTTTTCTCGAGTGATCGAGAGTTCCAAGGGGAGTTTTGTCACATCAATCATTTGAGCTAAGGCTTTTAATGGGGCGGTTAAGTCTTTTTGCTGAGCCATGTCATAGAAAACGCCGCCGAATATCCAGTGCTTGAAATAAAGATCGCGGTTTTTCTCGTTGATTTGATCGAGTTTTTCAATCGTTTCAGGGGTGATGAAGACGTAACTCACCCCCTCGCCCAGAATGACCTCATAAAAACCTTTAACAGCGGTTTCGCGCGCGAAGCGAATCCGATTTTGGGGATAGCCTTTTTGCAGGGCGGAGAGCACGAGACTTTCTTTTTCAGAGAGTTTTGTTTGAGAAAATAAGGATGCGTAGGGCTCATGTTGGCTTTGAGCCAACACATCGGTGATGGAAAAATTCATGGCGATGCTCAATAAGGTGATTAAAAGCGTGTGTTTCATAAGTCGGTTAGAAAAGAGATTTTTCAGTGACGATTGAGGCGCTTTGGGTGATGACGATATCCACGTCACGGCCGGCATCCACTTCTAAAACGGGGAAGATTTTGTCGGCGAGTTTCAGGTAGTAGTCCGCCACGCGGTCCAAGGCGTCTTGCATGCCTTCGCCCAGGCCCGCGCGCCAGGGGTTGTTGACTGAATGTGTGACGGTGCCTGCGAAGTTGGTCGCGGAGTCTTGAGCGGCAAGACTCACGGCTTCGCCAAGACCTGACAAAGTGCCCACGAGCAAGGCGTTGGCGATGGCCTGGCCAGAGCGTGTGACCACTCGTGCTTTTAGGCCTGTTTTCCCGTCTTCCCCTGTGACGTAGCCTGTGAGTTTGACGTCAATTGCACCTTTGCTTTCGGTGATGCAGCTAAGGCGATCTAAGCGCACCAGGACGCGCTCGGAACTTAAGTCACCGGTGGCGTTCGCGGTCACCATGCAGCGCTTGATATCCGCTCGGTAACGATTGGGTAAAAAGGCAGGATCCTTGATTTCTAAAAGCATGGGCACGGGATTGCCATTGGCTTGACCGCCTGTGGGCGCCTCAACTCCGTTTAACAATCGAGCTCGTGCGAAGCTTCCCGTGATGAGAAGCTCATCGGCCTTTTTCTCCTTGGTGCGGTTTTTAGCGATCTCGTCCTTTTTGTGCGAGACGCTTTTATCCGAGTTTGTGGCTTCGCTCACTTTTTTAATGACTAAGCGAGGACCAGTTTCTCCGTTGGTTCGATTAGAACCTCTTTTGGTGACGGAAGAGGAATAGTGGGCGGAAGGGGTGGAAATCGAACCCAAGTGTTCGTCTTGGATTGTTTCAAATGTGTCGTTAAAGCGCGCGTCACTTTCTTGGGTCTGTTTTTCTCGCCTCTTGCGTTCTTCTTCACGCTTTAGTTTGGCTGAGAGCGCGGCGACCTCTTTTTCCAATGCATTCATCTGAGCGCCGTAGGTTGTGACAAAATGCTCCTCATTAAAAGAGTCATCTTTTAATGAGATAGTGGTGGAAGGGGTGACGGTTTCTTTTTTCTCTTTACCTTGAGAAAAGATAGCGACGCCGATTGCAAAGGTCACCACCACGGTCACGACGCCCGCGAGAATGATCCATTGACGGATGCGTATCTGCGTGTTGGTCATGGTCTGTCCTCCTGAAGGAGGTTTGAATTATTTTTCGAGACAATGAAAACGCGCGTGCTCTCTTTTGGATTTAGAGAAGCATTTTCAATGGAGACGGCAAGCACGCCCGCTTCATAAAAGAACTTTTCTTCCAAAGTGACACTTGCGGAAGACGTGTTTTTATGAATGAGAACGCGTCCTAAAAGGGTGTCCGATGTGAGACTTTTGATGCAATTTTTCCCACAGCGGTTCGTGGCGTGAAAACCGTCAGGCAATTCGTCACGTGCAAGCGCTCTGATTAAACGTGTGACCTTCATGTCCAAGTCAGGAGCGGATTCAACGGACTGGGAAAATGTTTTTTGTAAGTAGGGCCTGGAAAACTCACGCTTTATTTTTCTAGCGCCTAAAACAATTTCTTGGCTGCGAATCGACTGCGGAATGAGCGTCAAGGCGTAGGTTTCCTTGTCTTCTGTGGTTAAAAAAAGCGCGATGGGGTCCTGCGACTTCGGAAAGATGAAAATTTGCCCGGTCATCGAGTCCGTTTGCACATCCAATTGCGTCGCATCATAAATGGCGTTAATGATCTTTTTGTCTGTCACTGCGATGCGGTTGGGGCCGGTGAGGCTCACGGCAAAGGCGGGCGCACTTTGAGATTTCGCTTGCGGATTTTTAACCGAGTCAATGGTTTGCCAAACGCCCGCGTCAATCGCAGGATCATTTTCAGGGGCCATGCCGGCTTGCGCCGCGAATGTATAGGCGCAAAAAGAGGCTATCAGACTGTATGTCCAATGATGTTTCATAAACAGTAAAGGATTAAAGAGAGTGAGAAGCAGAGGATTTAGTGGCCTTCTCATCGGTTTCAGAAAGAGACGCCAACTGCAGCTTTCCTGCGACCAAATTGAATCGAAGTGTGATGGAAGTCTTTTGACGCTGAGTTTCGGTTTTGCCGATAAAGTGGCGTTTAACCCCATGAGCCTCAACGCTTAAGGCGTGAGCGTTGACACTCATTGATTGCGCTTCAAAAAGTGTGGTGGCGCGAAGCCTTTTAATCTGAGCGGCTTTTACCTTGAGCGCTTCATCAATGGCGCCGAAACTATCCGGGGCGACGTGCTTTAAAAGCATCTCGCGGTTAAAGTCGACGTTGGCGGGCGTCACATTGAGCGCTAACGACAAAAGGTCACGTGCCACGAGCATCAAGTAGTCCTGATCAACATGAGAGTCGGAAACGCTTACAGGGTGCGTGACTTCGTTAAAGCCCACGGGAATCAAAACGGTGCTAACCGATTCTTTTTTAAAGAGAAGCGCGCCCGCCAATAAGGCGTTAACGACAAGTGATCCCGCTAAAAGGCCCAACGTCAGGCGTTTTAAGCCAAGTCTTGCGGCTAAGTCCGATGAGATGAGTTCGTATGAGGTCATGGTGCGTTATCCCATGAAATCGCGCCGAAACGATTCGGGTGAGCGTCTGAAGGGCTTTCCCGGCAAGTACCAGTAAAGCGTGTGAATGCCAAAACCCTTGGCTCGGCCTTGACGGATTTTGCTCCAGGCTTTGGATAGAAAAACCCCTATAACAACTCCCACTAAGAGGCTTCCGACCATAACGCCTATCGCAAATCCGCAGACAAAGAGCGCGGCTACGTCAAAATCCCAAATGAAGATTTTGGTGTTGGCATCCAATTCCCTCGGAACCGGCACAAGCCCTAAGTCGTTTCGGCGCGAACTCATGAAACTTTCTCTAGGGTTAGATAACAGCGGTCAAAATGCCTTCGACGACGCTTGGCGCGATCAAAAGGCACATGGCGGCGGCTAGACACCCCACCGCGCCCATGACGGAACCGCGGACAATGCCGACGCCCAAGCCAACCAATAAGAAAATCAAGGCAATGGCGCGACCCAGGTAGCCTGTTGCCCAATCATGAACGAGGTCATAGAGATCCTGAAATTCCGTTCCGGTTTGACCGGCAAAAGCCACCGATGAGGCAAGCCCCAATGTAAAGAGAAGAGTGAGATTTTTTTTCATCTTTATCCCATTTTGGTTTGAGGTTTTAAGGACTTCATACGCAAAAGCGCATGAAGCTATCGGGTGCGAATCGTGCCGGATTTGCTAGGTGAGGGAAAGACAGGGGATTTCCCGGCTTGACTGCTTAAGGTTTAGACAGCGAAACGATAACAGGGAGAAAAAGATCGATAAATGTCCAAATTCACACTCTTGAAAGAGCATGAATTGACATTTGGTAGGTAATAAGCGACAGGCGTTGCAATGAAGGTATCTTGACAAAGATCAAGGCGGATCTCTGAGAAGATAGACAATTATTTGGTCAAGAAGAGCAGTTTATTCAATCGGTTAATGCGCATCATTGTGATAAATTTAAAAATAGCAAACGATAAAGCTACACAAAAAAGGCAAAGCAGACATGTCAAAATAGATTTTGGGATCAGGTCAATGCTATTGAAATACTTAATGACAGTAACCAAGAATAGGTTGTGCATTAAATAGATTGCGAAAGCAGCTAACGATAAATTTTTGATAAAGCCAAAATTAAAGCGATTAAAAATATAACCGATTGGGAAAAGAGCCATGGAGCCAAAAATTAAAGCCGGAAAACTATACCAGACATTAAAACCATGGCCAGATTCATAGCTTACAACTTGTTGATAAACAACGTACGAGAAAAGCAAGACAAAAATAATAGTAACAATCAAAACCGATTTACGATTTAGCAGTTTATTTTTTAATGTAAAGACTACGTAACCAAACAATAGGTAAGTGATATAGCATGATCCTAGCCATTGAATATCAATAAGAAAATAGTGACCGAAGGTCGATTTGGCTAGGGAAAGAGCAAACAAAATATAAAGAAATTTTGTTCCAAAGTGATGAAATAGGAAAGATAAAAAAGGGATGGCAAGATATAGGCCGATGATCATCGGCATGTACCATAAATGGCTAAAAGGAGGTTGCCTCATAAGCAGCATCTCCATGAGTAGGGTTTTTAACTCAAAGCGATCCCAGAACAAAAACACAAATACGCTGTAGATTAAAACCCACACTTCATAACATACAAGAAGAGGAAGCCATTTAGTTTTTATAAATGAGGTAATGTCATCCCAGCTTTTACAGACATGTCTAGAGAACAACAAATAGCCGGATAAAAAAAGGAAAAGCGGAACACCAAGTCGCCCAAAAGTGAAATAGACTGTCCGAATGATTTGACTGACAGTTCCAGCCGCATCCCACCCTTGTTGATACAGCGGATAGATGGACTCTGTGCAGTGACAAAATACGATGCTAACAATAGCAAAAGCCCTCACCCAATCTAACCAAACTTCTCGAGGAATTTTTTTTGTTTGGGCGATACCTTGTGAAGCAACGGGGGGGGCCTGAATTATTGTCATGCACGGATTCTATCAAAAACTTTCAGTAGTAATAGTGCACAAGCATTTGATAAATTGATCCGGCTAAAAGACAAAAACCAATAAGTATCAAAAAGGGATCAATCCAAATCGGCACCAAACTCATCACACACATCAATTCAATCAAAATAAAAAAGAATGTGAAGGCGATTCGAAATTGAAAGGAGCTAGAGGGCTGAAATTTAGCCTGACGCACATTTCGAGCGCAGAGTGCGTCGATGCCGACGGCAAGAAATAGTGGACTCAAAAGCAGTCCTAATAACAAAGTAACCAGCAATCGACCGATCGCCAACACAATCAGCGCGAACATGGCTTGAAAGTAAGGTTCTTGAGAGACCCTGAGTACAGCCCCCTGAATTTCATGATCAGTTAAACCCTCAGAGTGCCTCAAAGTTGATTCGCTTCCCGTGGGGATAGGAGATTGAAATATGAAGGATTGGATGTTTTGAAGTTGATAGTCAATTTTATCCACCAGATCAAACCCCAGATATTCATTCTGCCAGGCACGTTCTCGCCCGATCAATTCAAAAATAGAGGATTGATTTTTAGCGCCCGGCCACCAAAGAAGAGAAACAGAAACGCAAAAGATGAGACTTAACCAAAGAAAACGCGACATGGGTTTAACCTTTCTGAGTAATCAAGATAGGACAGCGGGTTTTATAGATGTAACCGGCCGAGACCTGCACGATTGCTTCACAATTAGGAAGCTTCCCCAAGAATTCTGGCGGAAAGATCGGTTCTAGTTCAGTATTCATTTGTCGGCTCAAGCCCGAGTGATAGTCCGGTGATAAATGATCAGGTGCTCTGTTGCTAATAGATAGGCTTTGATTGGCGATATAGGTATTGCCTAAAGTCTCCACAACGAAATTTTGCGTCATTTGATCTTTGGTTCTGAGAGCAATCAAATTATTAAGGTTTCCCAAAACAACGTGCGCGGCCTCAACGCTTCCCATACGGTGAGCCAAATCAGCGATGGTTTGCATGGCGCATGTGGTTTGAATGCCGGATTCAGCGCCTTTATTGAGGATTTCAATCAACGGGACATTGATGACGTTTGACACTTCATCAATAAAGAGACTGATGCGTTGAGAATTGAGCGCGGAAAGTCCCAAGTTATACCGACGGCCAGCTATATTGGCTAAGTCCGCGAGCCATATCCCCGCTAATGTCGAAGCCACAGTTGGATTGGGCATGGAATCCAAGCCAATGTATAGAACATGACCGCCGTTGATTACTTTTTCTAAATTCATGACCGGACGCGTGTCATGTGGATCCGTAATTGTTGGGGAAAGACTGTCAGCGAGTCTTCCGGTGGTGAGCATGGAAAGGATCGGCAAAAGAGAGGCGGTGATTTTCGAATAGTGTTCCCGATTATGCCGAAACACTTCTATAAGTCCGTCAATAGCGGGATCAGCAGCGATATGGTGAAGGCTTGTTTCGTATAGCGCGACGAGCACCATGAGTCGTTCTGAAACGGTTGGAGCGGGAGGGCGTCCAGCTTTTTCCTTTAGCTCGAAATAGTTCTTTTGCCAATCTGAAGGAGCAAATTCTCTTGCGTGTTTTTCTAGCAAGGGCTCAAGAATGTCATAAATGCCGAGTTTGACGTATTTAGCAATAAGAGGGAGCGTAGGCCTAATTTCCAAGGCGATAAGACCTTGGGCGATAGCGTTGACCGCCATCCAAGCAAAATTGGCAAAACTTTCATCCATGTTGGGAGGAAAGGCTTGTCGGATGCGGGAGGCGATTTCAGTGGCATTAGTGAAACTGTGCATGGGATCGAGCCTCACACCGGTATCGGGAAAGGCCGGATGAAAAGTAAGGGGATCGTCTCGGCCCGAGGCTCGACACGCATGAAGGATGTTGTCTTTAAGGCGTGAGGAGTGTTTGGGATCGATCACAATGACGACATCGCCCCTGGCGATTGCCTGCGCGACGAGGTGGCTTAAGTAAACACCTTTGCCGGCTTGGGTAGTTCCGCATAAGCACAATCCGCCCTCAAAATTTTTAAGCGGACGAAAAAGGGATTCCTCTCGATCACTCACGCCATGGATAATGGGAAGTCCCGCGGCCTCATCCGGAAGCGTCGGATTAGAGAGAAGCATTTTGGTGAGCCAAGTTGGCAATTGAAGTTTGGTCCAGTCCAATTTCATTAATTCGTAGAGTTTTTGGGAATGTTCCGGCCACCAACGAAAACCGATGCCGAGCCACAAATCATTTTTGTGTCCCTTCATGATTCGGGCGAGATCTTTGTACGTCATGAAGGTTTGTTGAGAACCTGAGAGCGATGCACGACTGAAAAGGACCTTTAAAGTTTCTAAAGTTCGCTTAATCAATAACGCAAGCGTCAATGTCCAAAGAACCGAACACCAGGCAAGCGGCAGCCGATTTTCAAAATAGAGCCAGGTAACCCAGGGAAAGGCAATTGCCCAAGCCAAGACGGCAACGCCTTCGTAAGCCGGTCGCCAACACTCATAACGATCAAATGTTTGTGAGGTCTTTTCGCTATAAGTCATTTTGGACCTCGGCGAAATTTAAACTCAACTGATCTGTGGATTCATTGATTTGTTTGAATGCAAAATTGGGGTTGGCTTCGCGATTATGGATTTGTCTGAATAGGTCGTTGAAACCTAATTTTTGATTGTGTATTTGAGCTTCCAAAAGATCAGGCTTAAGGATCACGCCCCGGTGAAGAGCACCCAGTTGATCGGAGTGGGTCACCCACAAAGGTTCTTTCTTGTCGGTTTGGTAAATTAAATTACCGGTTAGTAGGGCCAAAACCAAATGCTCGTACGAAAAGGGGATATTCAGTTTGTGAACAAGGCTTTCACTTAAAAAGAACCCTTCGTCAATTAAGACAAACGAAATATTTTCAGGGTGTTGTGTCAAATAATCAGAAAGGATCTGAATTGAGTTCTGAAGATCAGGTTGATTGAATTCTTTAGAGCATTGCCAGAAAAATGTTGCTTGTGATGGGAGTTGATCAGGAAGTTTGTCTGCAAAGTGAGTGTCAGCCAGTTCTAACGCTTCACGAGTCAATTGAGATAAGCCTAGAGATTGTTCGAGCGCGAGGTCTACCTCAAACGGACGTTTAACTGTTTTAGCGTACAACGATCGGCCACTGGAGAAGAAATAGGCGTCCGATAGCTTTACCGCTTCACGAGGCTTGGCATTTGGGGTGACGGCGATTTGACAGGTAGCGGTTTGATTTTTAGACGAGAGCGTGATGCCGCTCGATAAAAGGCAGCCCGCCCAAATATCAGGGTCCGTTGGTAAATCGGTGAGCCCAAAGGTTTTCATGTCTTCGATGAGAATGGGGCAAACATCAGGCCAAAATAAAAAGAGGCCGTCCGCGCCCTTTCTCAAAGGACTGTCTTTGGCGTTGATTTCCCAATCGTTTAGGATGCGAGTGCGGAGAATGCGAATGAGCGTTTCTTGCCAGCCATTGGGCTCTAAAATTTCTCCCAGTTTCGCTCCCATCCTTTCACGTTCTAAAAGGCAGGCTCGATAGACTCCCAGGTTTTTGGCTTTAAAAACGGAGGAAGGCAGATTCTCTAAATCAGAATCAATAGTGAGGCACTTCAAGAGCTCTAAAAGTGGAAGGGGGCCAGCCTCTGTTAGCCAAGAGAGAGTTTCAGGCAAAAGAATATGGCGTGATAGAAATAACCTTTGATTTTGTTGGGTTTGAGTGATGGGGGTCGGTTGAGTGTTCCAACGAAGCTGAAGCTCAATATTCGGGTCATCAGCTAACTTTTTCTCAATCCAATCGTTGTAAGGCATGGCCAGCGGCTGATAGGCCAAGCGGCTGACATGGTTGGCTTCGCTGATATGAAAGAACTCACGGTTTTGATTCTTTTGTTTTTCAATTACTTCTAGTCGATGATCAAAAACATCCAAAAAGGAGCAAAGTCCCGCTAGTGCGGCTGAGGCTTTCAGTCTTCCCTGCAATAAATGCTGTGCCATGATGTTTTTCTCAAGCTGCACGGAGCTTTCCATAATTTCAATGGCGTAGGTGGCGGCGGTAATGCTCGCTCTAAAAAGACCGTCACAGTCACTGAATATCCCATGGGCGGTGTAGGGGAGGTGTCCGCAGACAAGAGCGAGTTTCTTAACACAAGGGAAGAGTTTGTTATCCCAACTGTTTTTGTCTGAATAGGCGAGCTTTAGCCTTCCGATTAGGTTATGGTGTTTTTCGAGGTAGCTCTCTAACTCAATGGGTTGCAAAAATAAAGGAAGGTGAGCGCCCAATTGTTTATTTTGTTTGAAGTTAAAGAAAGTGATCATTCGAACGCTCCTTCATAGTAGCGTTCGATGACGGTCTTCAAACAAGCTTTGTTTGAGATAGCGAGATTGATTTCAGAGAGCAATCGTTGATGCTCTAGATCCAAACATTGAGGGATTGTGAATAAACCCATATTTCTGATTGGCGGGATCCGCTTAGGCGCTTCTAAATCAAAATATTCAAGATAATTTTCAGGGAAGGATTCAAGCGTGGCCGCTCGCCCCTTTTGATTCACTTGAGATCTTAAGTAGCCGTGCACGGTTAACCAATGAAAAAGATTGACCGCAAAATGGAGCTCATCTGATTTATTGGCTTGAACGGTAGGGGAGTGATCAAAAGCTTCAATGGTTTTCAAAAAAGCAAGAATGGGAGAAAGGCCGAGGGTTAGTTGAAGCTCAAAATAACAAAATGCAATGAAGAGCGCGAAGCGATCAAAAGAGTGACGTTCTAAAACTCGTTTTTGTACGAATGTTTTGGAAATATACCGGCCTTCGCTGATTAAACGTTCTCTGAGAGATTTGACAAATGATTGCGCAAGCCCTGTTAAGGCAGCGACAATGTCATGAGGGAGCCTTGATTGCAGGAGCTTTTCTACCGGAATTGCGAGCTGGTTCGCCGCGGGGGGGGGGTAAATTGTTTTCAATGTCAAGTCCGCCCACTCGCATCAGACAATGCCGAATGACTGAAATGTCATCTTTGGGTTTGGCGTGAAGCAATGACCAATGCTCATCAGTCAAACACAGCGTTTGGTGAAGGTCGTGGGCTTGGTTGACTTGGGACGTTACCGTTAAAGCGTGAGCGGTGGCATGAACGTGATTTGCGATGTGAATGCTTTGCCATAGATTTTTGATGGGCTCGGCTTCTTTTGCGTAGATTTTTCGTTCGGCGAGTTTTAACGAAAAGAAAGGAACCGGATAGAGTCCCACCGCTTTTATGACATTTTCAATTTCGAGTTCTTCAAGCTCTAGGAAGGAAACATCGTAGAAGTTACAGTTATAGAGTGATTTTCCGGTGAGCGCTTTGACCTTCCCACAATTCAACAGCGTCACTAAGTTATAAGAGAAGAGATCTTTCATGTTTTTCTATACAAGCAAAAATATAAAAAATCACGCTGGGAGTAGGCGCAAAACGAGGTGCGAATTTTAAGAATAGAAAAATAAATTTCAAATGCATTTCATATAAAGAAATTTATAGTTTGCTCTAAAATACCCAAAAACTTTTCTGTATAACTTAAACATGACAAACAGCCCCGTTTTTCTTTCAGAAACTCGTTCGAATTGTGAACTTAGCGCCTGTGGCCTCAAACTTAATATCGGTCGCCAGCGTTTAACCGAAGCTGAGTTTGAGAGCCTTCTGCAAAAAGCCAAAGATTGTGGTTTGCTTGATCGACAAATCAAAATGATGCAAGGAGAAGTGGTTAACGCTTCTGAAAATCGACAGGCCTTACATACTTCCTTACGTTCAGAAGACCCGCAAGCGCCGCACTTTCAGGAAGTGAACATCACCCGTCAAAGAATGTACGATTTGGCGCGCGCGGTGAGAAACGGCCAATGGTTGGGTGCCACGGGCAAGAGAATAACCGATGTGATCAATGTCGGCATCGGTGGCTCTGAAATGGGCCCTCACGCTGTGTACCACGCTTTGCGTGAAATTAATCCTGCCATTAAATTGCACTTTTTATCGGCTGTGGACGGTGTGTTGGCTGATCGGATTTTAGGGGTGCTCAATCCCGAGACGACGATTGCGGTGATCTCCAGTAAGAGTTTTTCAACGCGTGAGACGATGCTCAATGCCGAACTGGTTTACGACTGGTACCAAAGCGCGGGCATTCAAGAAAAAGAACAATTGACAAAACATGTCTTTTTGGTAAGCGCAAAAGAAACAGCTTGCGCTGAAATGAATTTACCGGAAGAAAATCGTTTTCCGATTTGGTCTTGGGTGGGTGGACGGTTTTCCGTTTGGGGCGCCATTGGTCTGCCTTTAGTCATCGCTTTGGGGCCTGAAGTGTTCGCGGCGTTTTTGTACGGCGCCTACGAGATGGATCGGCACATGGCTGAAAGTCGTGAAGAAGCGAATCTGCCGGTTACGCTTGCGCTGCTGTCATATTGGAACTCCACTCATTTGGAAATGGGCTCGCATTGTCTGCTGCCATATGATGAGCGCTTGCGGTTAGTGGTGGCGTGGCTGCAGCAACTTGAAATGGAAAGCCTGGGTAAGAGTATTCGTCCGGACGGAACGGTCATCACAACTCGAACGGGTCAAGCCGTCTGGGGCGGTTTCGGCAACGAAGCACAACACTCTTTTTATCAATGGCTAAGAGACGGCAGCAGCCGCACAAGTATCGATTTAGTGTGGTGCGAAGAGGCCGGACACAAACACGCCCACCATCATTTGGTTCTTAACGCGAATGCGCAGGCGCAGGCTCAGGCGCTCGTAACGAGGCAGACGCCATCGGAGGTATTCTTTAACGCCGTCTCAACCATTCGAATTCATCGATTGACTCCTGAGACGTTGGGAGCGTTTATGGCGCTTTATGAGCACAAGACCACCATGCTTGCGACGCTTTACGGACTCAATGCGTTTGATCAACCGGCCGTTGAGTACGGAAAAAAACTTTGCCGTGAATTGGAAATAAGGCTAGCTTCGTAAAATATTTTTGTATTTACACTACTAACGATTCATGAACAGTATTTAGGAGCGGATTATTGTGAGAGTGAATAGCATGACGGGTTTTGCCCATAAACAAATTGAGACTGTATTGGGTCTATTGGCGATTGAAATTAAAAGTGTGAATTCACGGTATCAGGAAATCGCCATTCGATTGCCTGAAGAATTGCGTTTTTTGGAAGGTGATATTCGTGGTGTTTTGTCTAAACGTGTAACTAGAGGCAAGATAGAGTGTCGCATGCAATGGGTGGGAGAAGCGGTCCATGAGCAAACTCTCAATAAGATCTCACTTTCTAATTTATTAGCCTTGCAGGAAGAAGTTTTTGAAATTCGCTCTGATGTCAAACCATTGACTGTTTCTCAAATTTTAAGTTTCCCAGGAATTTTGAAGCCTAAAGCAGTTGATTTTGAGTTATTGAAAGCTGAGGTTCTGACTGGATTGAATGCTGCACTCAATATTTGGCTAGAGGCTCGAGCTCGCGAAGGGGAGGCTTTAGCTAAGGTTATTGGCGGCTATTGTGACCGGATTGTTGAGACGGTTAATGCATTGCAACCCAAAATTCCAGAGATTGTCAGCAATCTACAAAAGAAATTAGAAGAACGTTTAAATGAAGTGTTAGCGAAAACGTTGGTTGATCATTCAACACTCAGTCGTGAAGAAGTCAATGATCGTATTCGTCAGGAAGTGATCATGTACGCCATCAAGATTGATGTTGATGAAGAAATGAATCGTCTTTTAACCCATGTAAATGAGATCAGACGTCTTTTAACCGTTGGTGGAGAAATTGGTAAAAAGCTCGATTTTATGATGCAGGAGTTAAATAGAGAAGCAAACACACTCGGAAGTAAGGCGGCAGCCATTGAGATGACACAAACGTCATTGACTTTGAAGATCAATATAGAAAAGATGAGAGAGCAAGTGCAAAACCTGGAGTAGTTATAATTACTTATCAACTTTTATTTTCAGTAATTATGTTTAATGATATCGGAATAGCTGTCGCCGATCTAAAAAGAAGCCGTGAAAAGATTTATTTGGCTTTAATGTTGGGTTGGCAGGATATTAAGCAGCGTTATCGTCGATCAAAACTCGGACCATTTTGGTTGACGATTAGTATGGGTGTCATGATTGGCATGATTGGGATCGTTTTTGGTCAAGTGCTTAATTCACCCATGAAAGAATATCTCCCCTTCTTGGCGACAGGGATAATTTTATGGACTTGTTTCTCAACGAGCGTTATGGAAGGAAGTACTTCCTTCATAGATGCTCAGGGGATGATTCGGCAATTAGATTTGCCACTGTCACTTTATCCTATTCGTGTGTTATGGCGAAATATTGTGATCTGTGGTCACAATATCATAATTTTGCCGTTGGTCTTTTTGATTGTCGGTAAAGAGATTACTTGGAATATCTTTTGGGTGATTCCTGGTTTTATCGTATTTTCCTGGAATATGCTCTGGATTTCTCTTTTGCTCGGTACTTTTTGTACACGTTTTCGGGATATGCCACAGATCGTTAACAGTTTAATACAAGTTTTTTTCTACGTAACGCCTATTATTTGGATGCCAGGGGCTCTGAGTGCGCGTTCGGCGAGTTTATTAGTTGAGCCGAATCCTGCTTATCATTTGTTGCAAATTGTTCGAGCACCGATCTTAGGTAGCAGTCCGACTGTGATGAATTGGATTGTATCTGTTGTTGTTGCCTTGATAGGTTCTGCTATAGCAGTTTGGTTCTTTGGCAAATATAAAAAGCGTATAGCGTATTGGCTCTAGGTGTGAATCATGGCACATATTATATTTGA
>DVMY01000092.1 GCA_018714755.1 Candidatus Aphodousia faecigallinarum
TGGGGCCATCGTACTTGTGGTCATCGTTTCGAGGTTCCCACAATTTGCCCCCTGTTAGACGCGGGTCAATTGAAAGCGGTGCGTCGTTAATGACCGTGGCCGGAGTGAATCCCTTGTCGAGAGCGGCGGAGTAAATAAACGGTTTAAAACTCGAGCCAGGTTGACGCCAGGCTTGTGTGACGTGATTGAATTGGTTGATCTTAAAGTCAAAGCCGCCCACCAGGGAATAAATCGCCCCTGTATTAAAGTTGGCAGAAATAAAGGCGCTTTCAACCGCGGGGATTTGTCCTAAAGACCACTTGCCCTTGGAGTCCTGGGTGACGCGCACGACCGCGCCGACCTTTAATTCCTTTTCTTTGTAACGTCCCTTCAGCGTCTTGCCTTTTTGAGCAATAAAACGTTGAGCAAAGGCAAATCCCTTCGCGTCAACGGTGACGGTTTCGCCGTTATAGAGTTGCACAGTCATCAACTTGGGCGTCAGAGAGGTGACCACTCCGGGCAAAAGATTGGAACTCGAAATGACCTTTGACAGAGCCAGGCGGATGTTGGCCTCTTTTGTTTCTTCCTGAGAAAGATCCGCGTAACCTTCCACGCCGCGGTAGCCATACCGACGGTCATATTCAATCATGTTTTGTCGTACGGTGTTGCTTGCCACCAACTGATCTCGGCTGCGGATCGTCGTATAGACATTAAGCCCTTGGTTGTAAATGGTGTCTTTGAAGTAGGGCAACAGCAGCATGCGAGCCAGTTCAGCAATGTAACCGGCATGCAATTCTTGCGTTTGGAGCTGAGTTTTTTGCTGCTCGGCGGTGCTTTGACGAACTTCAATCGGTTGAGCCATCGCAGAGGCATAGGTGATCTCATCGATGTAGCCCAAATTAAACATGCGGCCCAACACATAGTTGCGGCGCATGGTGGCTCGGCGCATATTTACAAGAGGGTTGTAGGCGCTCGGAGCGACGGGCAAGCCGGCCAGAACAGCCGCCTCCGAAATGGATAGATCACGGAGATCTTTTCCAAAATAAGTTTTTGCGGCGCTGCCGAAACCATATGAACGGTGACCTAAAAAGATCTGGTTGGCATAGACTTCAAAAATCTTGTCTTTGGTCAGATTTTGTTCAATCTTGAAAGCAAGGGCGACTTCATAAAGTTTGCGTGTGTAGCTTCTCTCAGAACTTAAAAAGAAGTTACGGGCAACCTGCATGGTGATGGTACTGCCCCCTTGGCCGCGTCGTCCTGTAATCAAGTTGGCAAGCGCGGCGCGGGCGATACCCATGAATTCGATTCCGGAGTGTTCATAAAAACCGTTGTCTTCAGCGGCCAGGATCGCTAATTTAACGTGCCTTGGAATTTCATCGAATGGGACATAGTCTCGGCGCTCTTCACCGAATTCACCGATTAAGTCGCCGTCGGCCGTATAAACGCGCAGCGGCACTTTGGGCCTATATTGGGTCAAAGCGTCAATCGGCGGAAGCTGATAATAGACAACAGAAAAGACGACGAGCCCCAGGCTAACGGCAGCGCCTGCGCCACAAACGCCAGCGATTGTTAGCCATTTAAATGCTTTTTTTAACCAGGATTTTTGAGATTTTTTTGTCTTCATACCAATACAATAAGGGCTTGAGCGCAAGAAGTATCAATAAAGAAATGAGAAAATAGAAGAAAACTTGGCTCAGCAACCGAACGGACAGAATGCTACCGTTTTTGGTGGTATTTTGCGAGCCGTAACTGAAAAATAGCGTAACAAATTGAATAGGATAAGAAAAACAGTCACAAAAAACGTGCTTTTCGCCAAAATTCGTTATGCTTGCAACTTCATGTTTTAGACACAGAAAAATGATTGAAATTTATCAACACACTTTTAAAGTAGGTCCGGAATCCATCGATATTTTGCGGCATGTTAACAATCGTGAATACTTACGCTGGATGGAAAAGGCGGCGATGACTCACGCGTCTTTGCTGGGGTGCGGCGCTAAGGAATGCCTGCAACGAGGCCAGGTGTGGGTGGCTCGGGAACACTGGATTGAATACCTGAGACCCTGTTATGAGGGCGACGAGTTAACCATTTACTCTTGGGTTGAAAACCTGTCTGGCCCTCGCTCACTGCGTCGCTATGCGATCAAGCGTGCCAATCGATTGGTAAGCTTGGGAGCTACCGAGTGGGTTTATATCGACTACAAAACGGGCAAAGTAATGGATGTTCCGACTGATGTGGCCGAGCATTTCGCGATCATTGACAACGCTGATCAGCGGTTAGTTGATTTGGGTATCGCTCGTGGTGTGCGTTTTGAGCCGCATTATTGAGTTAGTTCGCTGATTTTCTCAGCGTATAATTAGACAACTCTGAATACCTATTAAGTGTGTCTTGGTTTTGAAAAAGAAGAAGGGATCACGAGTGAGTGATTTTGTTACGGTTCAGGATGTCATTTTTGGCTACGGTGAGCGGGTTATTCTCGACGATGTGACCTTGCACTTCGGGCGAGGCCAGGTTGTGGCCATCATGGGCGGATCGGGCATGGGGAAAACCACCTTGCTCAAGCTGATCGGTGGAATTGAAACACCGGACAAAGGCTCCATCATTATTGATGGAGAGCCCTTGGACACATCCGATAAAGAGAAGCTTTACGCGCAGCGCAGACGTATGGGGATGCTCTTTCAATTTGGCGCGCTCTTTACCGATATGTCTGTGTTTGACAATGTAGCCTTCCCTTTAAGAGAGCAGACTCATTTGAGTGAAGAGTTGATTGAGCGAATGGCGCTCATGAAACTAAACGCTGTCGGGCTAAGAGGGGCAGCGAATTTAATGCCCAGCGAGATTTCGGGCGGGATGTCCCGTCGCGTGGCCTTGGCTCGCGCAATCGCCTTGGATCCGGAATTGATCATGTATGACGAACCCTTTGCGGGGCTTGATCCCATTTCAATGGGTGTGACCGCTCGATTGATTCGTGATCTGAACGACGCGCTTAACGCGACCAGCATTATCGTGACGCACGATGTGCCGGAGACATTCGCAATTGCCGATTATGTCTATATGATTTCGTCGGGGCGCATCGCGGCTGAGGGCACACCGGAGCAATTGTCCGCCTCGCAAGATCCGTACGTGCGTCAATTTATCGATGGCGCCCCGGACGGTCCGGTGGCGTTTCACTATCCGGCCGATCCCATTGATCAAGAATTTGGAGTGCACGCACCATGAATGCATTGATGGATTTAGGCGCATGGACACTGGAGCAAATTCGTCATGTGGGACGAATGGCCATTTTTGCTTTGCAGCTGTTTAAAGAGTTGCCGGCTTCTTTGGGACGCTTTTGGCTGGTTGTTCAACAGATTCACTTTATTGGCAACTATTCACTGCTGATTATCGCGGTTTCCGGTCTGTTTGTCGGCTTCGTGTTGGCTCTTCAGGGCTACTACATCCTAGTGAGTTACGGCAGCGAACAGGCCCTGGGCGTGATGGTGGCGTTGTCGCTTGCGCGTGAATTGGGTCCAGTGGTGGCCGCATTACTCTTTGCCGGTCGCGCGGGAACATCGTTGACAGCTGAAATCGGATTGATGCGCGCGGGTGAACAAGTGGCCGCGATGGAAATGATGGGGGTGGATCCTGTTCGCAGAGTGTTGGCGCCGCGCTTTTTGGGCGTGGTGATTTCTTTACCGCTCTTAGCCTGCATCTTTACCGCAGTGGGTATTTTCGGCGCCTGGATTGTCGGTGTTGTGATGATTGGTGTCGATGGCGGAGCGTTTTGGTCTCAAATGCAGGCAGGTGTTGATGTCTTTTCCGATATTGGAAATAGCGTTATTAAATCCGTAGTGTTTGCCATTGCGGTTGGATTGATTTCTCTTTATCAAGGCTATAACGCAAGACCGACTCCCGAAGGGGTGTCGCGCGCGACCACCCGAACGGTGGTGATTTCTTCGTTGATGGTCCTGGGGCTTGACTTTATTATGACGGCCCTGATGTTCTCGGTTTAGAAAGGGGTTTTCGATGGAACGAAAAACAGATCGCAGACGTGGAGTCGAGCTCATGGTGGGGCTCTTTGTTGTGGCGGGTTTCGCGGCGTTGCTTTTTACCGCTCTCCAAGCGGCTAATTTGGGAAGTTTTTCATGGTCGCAGAAGACTTATACGGTAGAGGCAATGTTTGACAACATCGGCGGCCTTAAGCCCCGAGCGCCTGTAAAAAGCGCGGGTGTGGTGATCGGCCGCGTCGAGAGCGTCACTTTTGACAATAATTTATACCAAGCTCGTGTCACAATGACACTGGACTCTCAGTATCAGTTCCCGACCGACACTGAAGCTCAGATTTTGACCTCAGGGCTATTGGGTGAACAGTACATTGGATTTGTTGCTGGAGCGGATGAAGAAGTGCTGCAGAGCGGAGGCAAGATTCGCCGGACGCAATCGGCCATGGTCTTAGAGCAGATGATCAGCAAGTTCATGTACAGTTTTGTGGAAAATAATGATAAGGAATAGGCTGGTTATGTCGAACACCCTCAAGCGCTCTGTCGTGGCGATCGCTATAACCTCCGCTTTAGCTGGTTGCGCGGTGGTTCCTCCGAATTCCGGAGAAAATCCGAACGATCCTTGGGAGACGTTTAATCGCCAGACGCATGCCTTTAACATGACGATGGATGAATATGTCTTGCATCCGATCGCCAAAGGTTACGCGGACTACATTCCGACGCCCGTTCAGGAAGGCGTCAGCAACTTCTTCTCCAACTTGGGTGAGCCCGGCAATATGCTTAACAACATTTTGCAAGGGAAATTCAAACAAGGGGCTGTGAGCTTTGCTCGTTTTTTGATTAATTCAACCGTGGGCATCGCCGGGCTATTTGATGTGGCTTCACATATGGAGTTGGAATATTCACCGGAAGATTTCGGTGAAACGCTCGGCTCTTGGGGAGTGGGTCCGGGACCCTACATTGTGTGGCCCTTCTTGGGACCGAGCACAGTGCGCGACACGGTCGCCCTTCCGGTCGACTGGGCAATGGAACCCACCACTTACGTGTTTTGGGATAGGGATGAGCGCTATCCGTATGCAATCGGCTTAGGCGTTTTAAGAGTGATTGACACTCGCGCTAAGCTGCTGGCAACCGATGCGATGCTTCAAACGGCGTTGGATCCCTATGTGGCTGTTCGTGAAGCCTATTTACAAAATCGTGAAAACCTTGTTTGGGACGGCAATCCTCCGTTGGTGTTGATTGAAGACGAGTTCGAAGACGAGGATTATGAGGAATAAAGGAGGAAATCCTATGTTGCGTCGTGTTTTTATGGCGTTTGTTGGATGTTTGGCTTTGGCCTGCGCGGCATTGCCCGCGGCCTCGGCTCCGAGCGCTCAATCACCCGAAGAGTTTGTTTTAAAGGTTTCCAACGAGATTTTGGATGCGATCAGAAATGATCCCAAATTGCAACAGGGTGAAAAGAAGGCCGTGGAAGCCTTGGTGGATGAAAAAATGATGCCCGCGGTGGACTTCTTGCGCATGACCCGCATGGCCGTTGGTCCCAAGTGGCGTGAAGCAACACCTGCTCAACGGGAACAATTGCAGCATCTTTTCCGCGAGACCTTGATTCAGGTTTATTCCGGCGCATTGAGCATGGCGAAGGATCAAAAGGTTCGAATTCTGCCTCGTGGTCAAAATGATGGGACAGAGGCGATCGTGAGAACTGGGATGAGTTCAATTTCCGATCCCGGCAAGCCTGAAGTGCAGATGGTTTATCGCCTGCGCAATGTCAAGGATCAAGGCTGGAAAGTCATTGATGTCAATGTTGAAGGCGTGTGGTTGGTCAGCAACTACCGCAATCAGTATGGCAACATCGCGGCTCAAGAAGGCATCGCCGGATTGATTCGTCGGATGCAGGATCGTGTGGATCATCCTGAGGCCGCTAAGAAATAAATTGAATAAATATGCCCGAGGTAAAAACACTTGGGCATATAAATCAAACCATGAAAATCGATCAAGAAATTGTCACTTTTGAGGATATTGGCCACTGGGAGCGGCAGGCTGAGCAGGCGCTGTCCGCTTCGGATCCGATATTTGATTGCTCTGATGTGAAAAACGCCGACAGCGCCCTTTTGGCTCTGATTTTGAAATGGCTTCAACAGGCGCAACAAAAACAGCTCGAGCCTCAGATTCTAAATTTGCCTGAGGGGATGTGGAGTCTGGCTAAACTCTACGGCGTCAGGAAACTGATTCGTCCGTATTGCCAAAAAACGCAACTCTAATCTTCAAAAGTGAAAATATTCGCTACAAAAATCCTTTCTTAAAAAACCTGAAAGGTTACTTTTTTCGTTATGATTGTTTCAACGAAAATATCTAAAAGCTCGTTCTGAAACCGATTTAAGTTATGGAAAAATTAAAAGTCACGGGCGGTTGCCGCCTAAAAGGAGAGGTCAAAGCCTCCGGCGCCAAGAATGCAGCGCTGCCGATTTTAGCGGCTTCGCTTCTGACCGCCGATGATTTGGTTTTACACAATGTTCCGCACTTATCTGATATCCGCACAATGGGAAAATTGTTGAGCGGATTGGGCATGACGGTGGAGCGCCCCGATGACTCCGAAACGGTAAGGCTTAATGCGAAAGACTTGACAACGCTCACAGCCCCGTATGAGCTTGTGAAAACCATGAGAGCGTCCATTGTGACACTGGGACCGATGCTGGCTCGTTTTGGTGAAGCCAAGGTGTCATTGCCGGGAGGATGCGCAATCGGTGCCAGACCGGTTGACCAACATATCAAAGGGCTTCAAGCGTTGGGTGCGGAGGTTGTCATTGACCACGGCTATGTGGTGGCGAAAGCCAAACGCCTGAAGGGCGCTCATATTGTGACCGACATGGTAACGGTCACTGGCACTGAAAATCTTTTGATGGCCGCGACGTTGGCAGAAGGGAAAACCATTCTTGAAAACGCGGCCCGCGAACCGGAAGTGGTTGATTTAGCCAATTGCTTAATTGCCATGGGTGCGAAAATCCGTGGGGCGGGAACCCCTGTCATTGAAGTTGAAGGGGTTGATCAATTGCATGGAGCCATTCATTCGGTGTTGCCCGACAGAATTGAGACGGGAAGCTTTCTTGTCGCCGCTTTAATGACGCGTGGAGATGTGACTGTCACTCATGCGGCGCCCCATACGCTCGATATCGTTTTAGAAAAGTTAAAAGAAGCGGGCGCCACAGTGCAAACGGGAGCCGATTGGATCCGAGTGAGTATTGACAAGCGGCCGCAAGCGGTGAGTGTCCGAACGGTTCCCCACCCGGGATTCCCAACCGATATGCAAGCTCAATTCATGGCGCTTGACACGATAGCGGAAGGAACCGGCCGAATCACGGAAACTATCTTTGAAAACCGTTTTATGCATGTTCCGGAATTACAGCGATTGGGCGCCAATATTACGGTTGACGGCCATACGGCGGTCGTCACGGGTGTGCCGGAATTGTCAGGGGCCAATGTGATGGCCACGGATTTGCGAGCCTCGGCTTCACTTGTCATTGCCGGATTGGTTGCCAAGGGTGAAACAATAGTCGATCGTATATACCATTTGGATCGTGGATATGATCACATGGAAGTAAAATTAGCCTCGTTGGGCGCTCAAATTGAACGAATTGCCTAGCGTGAGGATTTCAAGAGGAACTTACTATGCAAGACTGCATCTTTTGTAAAATCATCAAGGGTGAGATCCCTTGCAAAAAAGTCTATGAAGATGAGGACGTGCTGGCGTTTCATGACATTAATCCATCCGCGCCGATTCATTTTCTCTTAATCCCCAAAAAGCATTTGGTTTCTTTGGCTGAGGCCAAGCCTGAAGACACGCCGCTTTTAGGTAAAATGCTTGCCTTGGTGCCTCAATTGGCAAAAGAGCAGGGCTGCCAAAATGGTTTCCGAGTTGTCATCAACACGGGACGCGATGGTGGCCAAGAAGTCGGACATTTACATATTCACGTTATGGGCGGACCGCAACCGTGGCCGCGTAGGAGTTAAAAAATGGGAAGTTTCTCCATTTGGCACTGGCTGATCGTTTTGTTGATTGTCGTGCTGGTTTTTGGTACCGGTAAGTTGAAAAACTTGGGCCGAGATTTGGGCGGCGGTATCAAAGGCTTTAAAGAAGGCCTTAAAGAAGGGCAGGAAGACGAGACAAAGAAAGTCACCAACGATGCCAATGCCAACACTGTGGATGTGACGGCTAAGGAAAAGACCGAGGCAAAGAAATAATTTGTCAGAGAATTTTGGGCGGGGACTTTGATGTTCTTCGCCCGATTTTTGTCTTATGTTTGATCTCGGTTTCACTGAAATTTTAGTGATTGGCGTGGTGGCGCTTGTCGTGCTCGGGCCGGAGAAAATGCCGGAGGTCGCTCGAGCCGCGGGGCGTTTTTTTGCGAAAGCCCAAAGCTATATCTCCCAGGTTAAAGGTGAATTCGAACGCGAATCACAACTGGCTGAAATTAAAAAACTGCGGGAAGATATCGCTTCGACGGCGGCGGGTCTGCGTCAGTCGGTCACGGACGTTCAAACGAGCCTGACCGAAGAGACCCGGGGCGTTAATCAAGCGTTAAGCGAACTAAAGTCCGACACCACTGAAGCGGCCGATCCCTATACACAATTCAATCAAGCCGAAGCGACTCTGAACGCGTCTGACTCGGATAGTCCCAGTCCATTTAGTTGGGAAGCCGATCCGAGTAGCTCCGATGCGTACCGTTCCCAATATGTTCCTCGTCGCTATAAGCCGAGTCCTTCACTGGATGATGTGATCGCTGAACTGGAAGAATTGCGTCGGGAGATGGCACTTCCCCGTAAAACCGTGGGAGGGTATAACAGACGTTATGCTCCGCGGGCACGAGTGAATCGTCCGCGTATTTACCGATGAGAGAAGCGATGTCTGACAATAAAAAGCTGGCATACGAATGCCCGGAAGATGAAGAAGTGGACCGCGAGCAACCGCTGATGGCTCACTTGCTTGAGCTTAGAAGCCGGCTTGTCCGCGCCTCGGTGAGCGTGCTGGTGGTTTTTGCGATTCTTTCGCCCTTCATGAAGCACATCTTTGATCTTCTGAGCAAACCTCTTATGGCCGCACTTCCTCAAGGGGTAAAGATGCTTTCGACGGGTGTGGTCGCTCCTTTTTTCGTTCCTCTTAAAGTCACGCTTTTCTTGGCATTTCTCATTGCGCTGCCCTATGTGCTTTATCAAGTTTGGGCTTTTGTTGCACCGGGTTTATACAAACGTGAAAAGCGGCTGATTTTCCCCATATTGACCTCCAGCATCGTTATGTTTGCGTTGGGGATGCTTTATTGTTATTTCATCGTTTTCCGAATGGTGTTCATGTTTATCGCCGGCTTCAGCCCGGAAAGCGTGAATTTCGCTCCTGACATCGACGCCTACTTTAGTTTTGTGATTACCATGTTTGTCGCTTTTGGGATCACTTTTGAGGTTCCGATTGTTGTCATGGTGTTAAACAGAATGGGGGCGGCTACTTATGAGCGTTTATGCAAGATTCGTCCTTACGTGATTGTCGGCGCATTCGTGGTGGCCGCTATTGTTACGCCTCCGGATGTAATGAGTCAATGTTTATTGGCTCTGCCCCTTGTTGTGCTCTATCAGGTTGGAATTTGGTGTGTAAAGCTTTTCGGTAAGAAAGAAGAAAATTCCAACAGCTAAAAAGTGTTTCCTGCCCTAAAACCGAGAGGAGAAGTCTATGCAAAGACAGATTCTGATCGAGACTCTTAATGAACTCTTGCACCCGGAACTTTTTAAAGATTATGCGCCCAATGGCCTGCAGGTTGAGGGCAAAACAGAAATAGCCCGAATCGTGACGGCCGTCACCGCGACGCGAAATGTGATTGATCGGGCAATTGAATTGCAAGCCGACGTGCTCTTGGTTCATCACGGTTGGTTTTGGCGCGGAGAAAATCCAACCATCACCGCGACGAAGTATCGCCGTCTAAAGGCTCTGATGAGCCGAGATATCAATTTGATCGCTTATCACCTGCCATTGGATGCACACGAGACGCTTGGCAACAATGCCCAAATGGCAAAGCTGTTGGGGGCTTGCAATATTGCCCGAGGCGGGCAAGGTGACTTTATTTGGACAGGAGAAGTGCAAGCGATCAGCGTTAAAAATTTAGCGGATCAATTGAAGATGTCCCTTCAGAGAGCGCCCTTAATATTGGGATGCGAAGACAAAGTTTTAACGAAACTCGCCTGGTGCTCCGGCTCAGCGGAAGACTTTTTTGAAGACGCAATCGCAATGGGCGCCCAAGCTTATATCAGCGGAGAGGCTACAGAGAGAACCACTCATTTGGCGCGAGAAACGGGTATTCCTTATTTGGTTTGCGGGCATCACGCGACCGAACGCTTGGGTATTCAAGCGCTTGGGCAATGGCTTCAAAGAACACAGAATTTAGAGTGTATTTTTGTCGATGATGAAAATCCTATTTAACCATTTGATTTATAAAGAGAAAAATAGACTTTAATGGCGTTTTCCGATTGAACCTTTTAAAATTAATCCATTAGGTGTTTTTCTTTGATCGGTGCGCATAGTTAGAAGTGTTTGCGCGCACCAAGGAGTGAGCAATGATTTTATATTCCGGTACGACTTGTCCGTTCTCTCACCGTTGTCGTTTTCTTTTGTACGAAAAGGGAATGGATTTTGAAGTAAGAGACGTGGATGTGAACAACGTTCCCGCCGATATTCTTACGATGAATCCCTATGGTGAAGTGCCGGTGTTGGTCGAACGCGAATTCTTTTTGTATGAAGCCAACATTATTTGTGAATATTTGGACGAGCGTTTCCCGCATCCCCAATTGATGCCGGCCGAGCCTGTTTTGCGTGCTCGTGTGCGCTTATTCATGTTTAATTTTGAGCGTGAGCTCTTCACTCATGTTAAAACGCTGGAATCGCGTCAAGCCGATGAAGCGGCAAAAGAGGTGGCTCGCACGAGCATTCGAGATCAGTTGACGGCGATGGCTCCGATCTTTACCAAGAATAAGTACATTTTTGGCGAAGAGTTCACGATGTTGGATGTGCTCATGGCTCCGCTTTTGTGGCGCTTGGGAGTGTATGGAATTGAGTTGCCGAAATCGGCCGCGCCGTTGCATAAATACGCCGAACGTTTGTTCTCTCGGCAGTCCTTTATTGATTCCATGACGCCTTCTGAAAAGGTTATGCGTCGTTAATTGAAAGAAGGTTTTTCGGCTATGTCCAGACCGTCCATTAAATCCTATTTGGTGCAGGCTATTTGGAATTGGTGTACCGATGTCGGTTTAACGCCTTACGTTCTTGTACGGGTCGATGATAACTGCGTGGTGCCTCAGGAATTTGTTGAAGATGGTCAAATCATTTTCGATATTTCGTCTGAGGCCACCCACAATTTGGTTTTTGAGGATCGAGAGCTTTCTTTCGAGGCACGATTTGGAGAAAGGGCTCTTCGCTGTCGAGTGCCTTACCGCAATATTGCAGGGATGTTCCCGCAAGAAGAGCCTAACAAGGGGATGATGTTTAGCCCCAATAGCGATGAGCCAGATGAGGAGATTAAACAGACCCCTCCCAAACCGGTCTTTTCTCGTGTAAAATAGCTAGCTCTTTGATGCCCGTTTAGCTCAGTTGGTAGAGCAACCGCCTTGTAAGCGGTAGGTCGTCTGTTCGAGTCAGTCAACGGGCACCAAAATCAGTCGCTAGCTTGGAAAAGCTGGCGATTTTTTTTACATCTGAATCTTTAAAAAATCTTTTAATATCAAATAGTTGTAAAAAGTTGTTCGACGTTCTTGGACTCGCTTGGACTTGC
>DVMY01000093.1 GCA_018714755.1 Candidatus Aphodousia faecigallinarum
ACTGACGCCGCCTGCGACAACGAGCGTCTTCATTTTTTCTTGTTTCATCGCTTTGATGGCTTTAGCGGCTAATACATCGACAACAGCATCGACAAAGGCTCGAGCAAGGTTGGCTCTAAAGGTTTCATCCGACGCGTCCGGTGCATTTTTTACAGCTGTAAGCACAGCTGTCTTTAGTCCGGAGAAACTCATGTCCAGATTGGGAGAATGGATCATGGGTCGGGGCAAATCGATTGCGCCGCTCGTTCCCTTTTCAGCTAAAGCACTGACTGCCGGACCACCTGGATAGCACATGCCTAAAAGCTGAGCGGTTTTATCAAAGGCTTCACCGACCGCATCATCAAGTGTGTCGCCTAAGAGCTCATAGTCTCCAAAGCGGTTGACTTTCATGATTTGTGTGTGACCGCCTGAAACTAAAAGAGCGATAAACGGAAACTCAGGAGCGGGATCGGCTAATAAATTAGCCAACAGGTGACCTTCCATGTGATGAATGCCAATGACTGGAATATCTAGGGCAAAAGCCAGGGCGTGAGCAACACTCACTCCAACTAAAAGCGCCCCGGCTAAGCCAGGCCCCTGTGTGACAGCAATGGCATCCAAATCTTCCTTGGTTTTGTGAGCTTGCTCAAGGACCTGCTCAATGAGCGGGATGACACGTCTGATATGGTCTCTGCTTGCTAACTCCGGGACGACTCCGCCATAAAGGCGGTGCATGTCTATTTGGGTATGTATGGCATGAGCGAGCAAACCTTTTTCGCTATCAATAAGGGCAACACCCGTTTCATCACAAGAGGACTCTAAACCAAGGATTAACATAAAATTCAAAAGAATCAATAAGTTATATTGATCTTTCCAGAAAAAGTAGAAAAAAATAGAAGGATTATTTCCTTTTATCCGTATTTTATGCGAAAATATGCAACTTTCGGAGGTCGTGCGACGCATCCGAGATGGTTTTGTGCGCACTGATCAGATCGGTAAATCAATACCGCAACATTTTTTATTGACAGGTAAGGTGCCTGATGCCCACTATTCGTGTTAAAGAAAACGAACCGTTTGAAACCGCTCTTCGCCGTTTCAAGCGCACCATTGAAAAGAGCGGTCTTTTGACCGAATTGCGTGCTCGTGAGTTCTATGAAAAGCCCACGGCCGAACGTAAGCGTAAGAAGGCTGCTGCCATCAAGCGTCATTACAAGCGCTTGCGCAGCCAAATGTTGCCGAAGAAGCTCTACTAATTTTCGGACCGCATACTGCTGACGACCCAATCTAGCGCAGGGGTCGTTTGGGCTTGAGCTTTGTGCTTAAAGCCAAGATCACGCGTGCAAAGCTCTAATTGAAAAGAGAAGTTGCACGCGTTTTTTTTCGAGGAAACAAAATGACGATTAAAGAACAGATTATGGCTGACATGAAGGCCGCGATGAAGGCTCATGAGGCTTCTCGTTTGGGCGCCATTCGTCTTTTAATGGCCGCAATCAAACAAAAGGAAGTGGATTAAAGAATTCAGTGCGGAGACTCTGAAATCATTTCCATTATCGCTAAGCTCGTTAAGCAGCGTCATGATTCCATTGAACAATACACAGCCGCCAATAGACAAGATCTCGCTGATAAAGAACAAGCAGAAATTGATGTATTGTCCGTGTATTTGCCTAAAGCTTTAAGCGACGACGAGATTGCCGCTATAGTTGACGAGGCCATTAACGCCATTGGAGCTTCCGGGATGGCCGCCATGGGTAAAGTCATGGGCGCGGTTAAGCCTAAAGTGATGGGGCGAGCCGACATGGGCAAGGTCTCCGCTTTAATTAAGCAAAAACTCACGGCCTAAAGCGTTTTCTCCAATGATTCCTGAGAGCTTTATTGAAGAAGTACTTTCTCGAACAGATATCGTCCAAGTCATTGGACGGTATGTGAAGTTGCAGCACAAGGGTAGCAACTGGATGGCTTGTTGTCCTTTTCATAAGGAAAAGACGCCATCCTTTGCGGTCAATCCCAGTAAACAGTTTTTTAAATGTTTCGGCTGCGGAGAACATGGGACAGCTATCACTTTTTTGATGAAGTTCAAGGGGTTGAGTTTTCCCGAGGCGATTAAGGAATTGGCTGATGATTTGGGCATGGAAGTGCCGGAGGATCGTCAGGCCAAGGTTAGACAGGCGAAGGCTAAAACTTTAACGGATTACCTGGCTCAAGCGGCCGATTTTTACCACCAAACGCTATTCCATGACCGTCACGCCATTGAGTATTTAAAAGGGCGCGGCATCACGGAGGAAACCGTCAGAAAATTTCAATTGGGTCTGTCTCCCGACGGATGGCAGGGACTTCAGAGCATCTTTCCCGATAAAACCTATGATGATCCCAAGCTGGAAGAAGCGGGTCTTGTCATCGTAAAAGACGGGCATCGGTATGACCGATTCCGCAGCCGCGTGATGTATCCGATTCGCAATCCCAGAGGGCAAGTGATTGGGTTTGGCGCGCGCACCATGGTGCCAGGGGAAGAGCCTAAATATTTGAATTCACCCGAGACGCCTGTTTATCATAAAAGTCAAGAGCTTTATGGCCTTTTTGAAGCTCGTGACGCCATTCACAAAAAAGGTCGGGCGATTGTTTGTGAAGGCTATATGGATGTGATCCAAATGTCGCAGGGCGGCTTTTTGGAAACGGTCGCCGCTTTAGGCACATCTATCACGCCTGAGCACGTTAAAAAGCTTTTTCAACTATCCGATCACGTCTATTTTTCTTTCGACGGTGATGCGGCCGGTTTTAAAGCCGCCCGTCGAGCGATGGAATCCACACTTTCGATTATCACGGATACGCAAACGGCTCATTTTGTCTTGCTGCCGCAAGATGAGGATCCCGACAGCTTAATTAAAGGCCAAGGTGCCGAAGCTTTTGAGGCTCAGCTTCGCGCTGCTTTCCCGTTGTCGAAATTTTTCGTCATGGACATCGTTCGGGAAGTCAGCCAAGGCAGGGGGTTGCGAACGGCTGAAGAACGAGCTCAAGCGGTGGCAATTGCCAAACCTCTTTTGCAAAAGATGCAGGCTCACGCGCTCAGGCAGCTACTCGTTCAGGAACTATCGGCCGCGGTTCGCATGGAGCCGTCTGAGCTTGCCGCTCTTTGCTCGGTTGCGCTTTTGGATGTCCCGCAAACAGTCAAATCATCAAAACAGTTGAACCAATACGGGCGAGACACCAAGCAGGGCGCTCGTTATAAGCGTCCGGTTCGTCCGGTGACAACCGGTCCTGTTTTCACCAATATTAAGCGTCGTCTATTGCAATGCTTCGTTACTCACCCGGCCTGGCTTTTAAAGTATTCGGAACAGATTGAGTACGAGATGCTCGATACGGTCGATGAGTGGGAAGAGGCTATTGTCAGATTGTGGCACTTGGCTCAGGATCATTCCAAAGGAGAAGGTTTTGAGCAGGCTCATTTGACAACCGGCTACCTTTTATCTTTTGTGCAAGGTGAGCCTATCTATGAGCGTTTGGCTGATTTGGCCTCAGAAGAGGAGGTGTTGCAGACACCGCCCGCGGTGGCTGAATACGAAATAAAGTGCGCTTTTTTAAAGTTGGAAAAAGCGCAGTTGGATGCCAAAATTGCCGAGCTGTTAAGTTCTGAAGAACAAGGCGAACCCATTGAATCTCAGTATTTGGAACGTTTATTTAAGCGTCGTCAAGAAATTCATCGTTCGCTGGTTGATGAGAGCACTCAAGCGGTCGATTTTGTTTTAGATAACCGCCTAAGCGGCGAATAACAGGCAAAGCATCTTAGAAGTCTTCTCCCTAAGCGGTTTAAAAGCTCGTATAATCGCAGGACTGCTCGCGAAACAAAAAGAGTTGTTTTAGTGACAAAAAATGTGAGCGGCAGTGCTAAATGGGCAGAACATTGTTCTGTCCATAACCCCAACTCTCCCTTAGCTGTTTTCCCGTTCGGTTGCGCAACGACCGAGACGAAGGAATAGAGTGTGTGTATGGCTACTCGAAAGAAAAAGTCGTCCAAAAGTGAACCTTTGACGGCCAGCTCGGCTTGCTCCGCAGAAGCAACCATTGATATTCTATTTGATCAACCCATTCAGATCACTGCCCCTGACCCCTCTGTTTTACCTAAAGCGAGTAATACGAATCGCAAAAGGTCTCGATTAAGAAAGTCTTTAGAGAAGGTCTATCAAAATGGAGCAAGCGATGTGCGTCTGCAGAAGTTGCGCACATTGATTGTCCAAGCCAAGCAAAACGGTTATGTCACGTATGAGCAACTCGCTGAAGTCGTGCCCGAACAGGCCGAAGATGAGCAAGAGGCGGTCGCAAAACTTGAACACGCTTTTCATTTCTTAGGCATTCAGGTTCTGGATGAACCGCCCGCCGATGATGAGATTTTGCTCAATGACTCCCCCTTGTCTTTGGTTCAAGACGAGGACGAGGAAGATGATGAGGATGTGCTCTCGCTTGTGGAAAGTGATGTCGCCAGAACATCCGATCCGATGACGATGTACACGCGGGAGATGGGGGCGGTTCCTCTTTTGACTCGAGAAGAAGAAATCTCGATTTCGCGCCGAATTGAAAATGGCTTTCAAGCGATGATGGAGGCCATTGCCGATTGTCCTTCCGCACTCAAAGCCCTTATTGAAATGGCTGATACGCTGCGCGCTGATGAGGTGAGCGTAGAGGCGATTGTAGATGGGGTGACCGACGACGAGTCGCTTGCGCAGTCATTGAAAGACGTTGAAATGCCAGAGTATGACGACGAGAGCGATGACGAGGTGCAGGAAATTTCAATCGGTGCCTCAGCCATGAGTTCGGAACAATTGAGCGCATTAAAAGAAACAACGCTTGATATTTTGGACACCTGCAAAGGTTATTACGAATGCATGGAAGGTCTGCCGATTGACAGCACTCAATACAAGCAGTTGGAGTTGGCGGTCAAAGAACAATTGATGCGGGTTCGTTTCACCGCGGCAACGGTTAGGACTCTTTCCGATCTCTTGCACGATAAGGCGGAAGCCTTTAAGCGGGTTGAGCAGGACGCTCAGCGTTTATTGGTTGATGTCGTTGGGATGCCAAAAGGGGAATTTTCTCGTCTATTTAAAGATGAAGGTTTTACCGATTCTGCGCTTCGCCGGTTGCTGACTGTCAATGACCAACCGTATCATTTGGCGCTTGAGAAGAATTTTGATTCGATCTTGCAGGTTCAGAGCCGTTATCAGGCCCTCACAAGTGAGGCCCGGTTGCCGGCAGCTCGCATGAGCGCTCTCTACGATCAAATGTGTAAAGCTGAAAAGAGTGTGCAAGATGCCAAGCAAGAAATGATCAATGCCAATTTGCGGTTGGTTATTTCAATTGCCAAGCATTATCTGAACAGAGGCTTGCAATTTTTGGATCTGATTCAAGAAGGCAATCTTGGGTTGATGAAGGCGGTTGATAAATTTGAATACAGAAGAGGGTACAAATTCTCAACTTATGCGACATGGTGGATTCGTCAAGCCATTACTCGAGCGCTTGCCGATCAGGGCCGCACCATTCGTATTCCGGTTCATATGGTGGAAACGCTCAATAAAATCACTCGAATTATCCGCCAATATCAGCAAGAATACGGACGCGAGCCTTCTTATGCCTATTTGGCTCAAAAGGTGGGTTTGACCGAGCAGCGAGTGCGTACCATTATGAGGGCCAGAAGAGAGCCTGTTTCCATTGATGCTCCCGTGGGGGACGAGGAAGACTCTCATTTGGTGGACTTCATTGAGGATAAAACATCAGCCAGTCCACTTGAGAAAGCCGAAAGCGACAACTTAAAGCAGGTTGTTCATGAAGTATTGGCCTCGCTTTCCCCGCGAGAAGCCAAAGTACTCATGCTTCGTTATGGTATTGATACCAACACGGAACATACTTTGGAAGAGTTGGGGCGGCAATTTGTGGTAACCCGTGAGCGTATTCGTCAAATAGAAGCTAAGGCGCTCAGAAAATTGCGACATCCGAGTCGAGCGAATAAACTTCGAAGCTTCTTGGATGAAAATAACACAAAAAATATTTGATATAAATCAAATAATTTAGAAAGCCTGTGCGAATTGTTGCACAGGCTTTTATTTTGTAGTGTATCTTAATAAATTCGCAGTGGTTTGGTGGCCCTTCGTCATAGGACGAATCTAGTCAAATTCTTTTATTCTTAGCCCCGAAACCACCTGCTTGTTATATATTCGGGCCTTGTTGTTTACTTCTGTTCGTTGAAAAACAGACAGTTTACGACGGGGTGATCAACGGGATGGTTATTCGCAGTCATTGCGAATGTCACCAGTTGGAGAAAACTCTATTGCGTGGGTCAGAGGCTAGGAGCGCGAAATTCTATTGAAAATGATTGCGGCTGTTGTGAGTGAATGTCACGACGCGGGGACTGTTGTTCCGAAAGAATTTTGTGTTCCGCTTGGAGATTGGCTGGCATAGAAGGGAGTGAATTCTCCTTCTGGAAACTTTACTGGATATTTATACGAGACTATGACTAAAGCGACTGTCAAAAAAACAACCTCCGCTAAGAAGTCTTCCCCGGCGGACAATGCCGCAGAGGATTTTGAATCGACAATGGATTCAATGGAAGATTTCAATGAGTGGTTGCATTCACATGATCAGTTGAAGTTGAAACTCAAGGGTAATTTGGCTCTCGATGATGATGAGTATGTGGAGCAAGAGCTCGGAGAAGAAGAGCTTGAAGAAGAGATCGAGGAAGCCGAAGAATTATCTGAGGAAGGTTTCGAAGATCTAGACGAGCCTATTCATACTGGAAAGCGCAAAAGCACTCGTAAAAAAGCGGATGCGCTTTTAGCTCCTGTGCCCGACACTCAAGAGCACGAAGATGGAGCTGAAAACGGCTATCGTCAGTTGGTGCGTTTCGGTCGTTCCCGCGGTTGGGTGACAATTGCCGAAATCAATGACCTATTGCCTGAAAGCGCGTTGCGTTCTGAAGACGCCTTGACGGAAATTACTTTGGGTTTGGGTCGGTTTGGAGTGCAAGTTTTCGACCACACGCCGGATGAAGATACCGTGGCAATGTTGGCCGAACAACAAGCGACTGTTGATGATGATATCGATGAAGAAGACGCGGCCACCATTCTCACTCCTGAGGAAAGCGCCGGTCTTTCTAAAGATCCACTTCGTGCCTATCTTCGTGGTGTTGGTAGCCACAAATTATTAACCCGTGAAGGTGAAATCGAAGTGGCCAAGAGCATCGAACAGCATCGTGCTCGCTTGGTTCAGGTTGTATTGATGTCGCCCTTGTCCATTCAAGAATTGTTGAATTTGGCTCAAAAAATTCGAGAAGGATCGGAAGACATCGACAATGTCATTGATGGTTTTACGGATGTGGCCGGAGAAGAAATTCAGGACGACAGCGGTGACTTGAATACCGATATCGGCGCGGCCGCCATGACGGTGGAACAACTCGAAGAGATGAAAGAACGCGCCTTGGAAATGTTCGATCGCTTGGGCGGCTATCTTGACAAGATGCGCGAAAGTTTTGCCGATCCTTCTAAGACGAAAGAGTTTGAACGAGCTCGTCAAAACATTTCGGATGAATTATCCATCGTGCGTTTTTCCGTTAAGACTGTGACGCATTTGGCAGATATTCTTGCTGAACACATGTCTAAGGTGACCGACACGATGTATGCCATGCGTGACGTGATGGTCAATAAGGCTCATATGCCTCAGGAGCGTTTTGTTAAAGGTTTTAACGAACGGTGCTGCGATCGTCAGTGGCTCAACGATGAAATCGCCGGAGCGCAACCGTGGTCTGCCGCTTTAGAGCAAAACCGAGGTGTGTTTGAAGAATTGCAGGCTCGTCTTTTGGGACTGCAAGATGACGCCAGTCTCACGATCGCCGAGCAAAGAGATTTACACCGCAGCATGACGGTGGCTCAGGCAAGTCTTTCCAAAGCCAAGGCGAAAATGATTGAGGCTAACTTGCGTTTGGTGATTTCTATCGCCAAGGGTTATGTTAACCGTGGGTTGGCTATGCCTGACCTCATTCAGGAAGGCAATTTGGGTCTGATGAAGGCGGTTGATAAGTTTGAGTACCGCCGAGGCTACAAGTTCTCCACGTATGCCACTTGGTGGGTTCGTCAAGCCGTGACGCGCGCGGTAGCCGATTATGGCAATACTATTCGCATTCCTGTTCATATGACCGAGTCTTACAACAAGATTCGTCGCATTAAGCAAAAATATTTGCAAGAGCATGGCAAGCAACCGTCAGACAACGAGTTGGCGGAATTGTCCGGCGTGCCTTTGTCTAAAGTGCAACTACTGATTCAAGCCATGCGTGGTGTGGAATCCATTGATGCGCCGATTGGCGATGATGAAGACGCCACCAAGCTCGACTTCGTAAGAGGTGACGAAGAACAGGATCCTCAACGCCGTTTCATGGTCACGGCCATGGAGGAAGAAATTAAGAAGTCGTTGGACCGACTCACCGATCGTGAGGCGACGGTGCTGCGTTTGCGTTACGGAATTGGCACGAGCCATGACCATACACTCGAAGAGGTTGGCCGCTCAATGGGGTTGACGCGTGAACGTGTGCGTCAAATTGAAAGCGCGGCGATCAGGAAACTTCGCAGTCCGGACTTTGCAGAAAGATTGCGTGATTACGTTCAAACACGTTAATGATTGATCTTTAATACACAGGCTAAGGCCACTCCCAGAGTGGCCTTTTTCGAAACTATGACCAAATACAATCCCTGGCGTTTTTGTGTGGCGCCTATGCTTGACTGGACGGATAGGCATTGCCGTTATTTTCACCGACAGCTTTCTCATCATGCGAGACTGTACACAGAGATGGTGACGACTGGAGCCATCATTTATGGTGATAAGGCTCGGCATTTAAATTTCAACGAAGAAGAACATCCGCTTGCCTTGCAGCTGGGAGGAAGTGATCCAAGAGATCTGGCGACATGCGCGAAAATTGCACAAGATTGGGGATACGACGAAATTAACCTCAATTGCGGTTGTCCCAGCGAACGTGTTCAGCGTGGCTCTTTTGGTGCCTGCCTTATGGCTGAGCCAAAACTGGTGGCCGATTGTTGCAAAGCCATGATGGATACGGTTGATATTGATGTTACGGTAAAACATCGAATCGGCATCGACAAAATTGAGGATTACGGTTTTGTCAGAGATTTTGTCGGCACGCTTTTTGAAGCGGGTGTCAGAACCTTTATTGTTCATACTCGCAACGCATGGTTAAAAGGCCTAAGCCCTAAAGAAAACAGAGAGGTGCCTCCGCTTAAAAGAGAGGTTGCCTACGATCTTAAAAAGGATTTTCCGCAAGCAATCATTGTGATCAATGGTCAAATTGACACGCTTGAATTAGCTGAAGAGCTACTGCTAAAAGTTGACGGAGTGATGGTTGGGCGCGCAGCCTATAAAACGCCGTGGTTGTTAAGTGATGTGGATGCGCGGCTTTTCGCTGATATGCATCCGGTTGCCACAAGAGAAGAGCTCATTGAGACGATGACGCAGTATATTCGACGGGAGACTCCGAAAGACAGCCATGTGCCCCGTGCCACAGCAAAGGCAATGATAGGGCTGTTGCAAGGCTTGGCAGGAGCGAGGTTTTATCGGCGCACTTTGTCTGATCCCGCGGCTTTTGCTGAAACCGGCACTGAAATTCTGAAAACTGCCTTCGCTAGCGCGGGATGGGCAGAACGCCTGACGGATGACAGGCGGGATGACGACGAATTCTGATTCTTCGGTCGATATAATTAGGCAGCAAAATTTTATAGTTCCCTACTAGAGAAAATTTGGGGTGATGGTTTATGAAAATATTGGTAGCCGTTAAAAGGGTGGTCGATTACAACGTGAAGGTGCGCCTGAATGAAGCGGGGGAACCGGACACGGCCACGGCGAAAATGTCAATTAATCCTTTCGACGAGATCGCTACGGAGTGTGCCGTTCAATTAAAAGAAAAAGGACTGGCTTCTGAAGTTGTTGCGGTGACGATCGGAGCGCAAAAAAGTTTGGATACTTTGCGTGTGGCAATGGCCATGGGAGCTGACCGTGGAATACACGTTCTTTCTGAACAGTTGGTTCAACCGCTCCAAGTAGCCAAAGTGTTGCAAAAGATTGTTGAAAAGGAAAAGCCAGACTTGATTATCGTCGGGAAACAGGCCATCGATAACGATGCCAATCAAGTTGGTCAAATGTTAGCGACTTATTGTGATATCCCCCAAGCGAGCTTTGCTTCCAAATTAGAAATTGCCAATAGCGGCGAGGCGATGGTGACGCGAGAAGTCGATGGCGGTGTGCAAACGGTTGCCGTTAAGCTCCCTGCGGTCATTACGGCTGATTTGCGTTTGGCAGAACCTCGATATGTAACCTTGCCCAACATGATGAAAGCCAAAAAGAAACCGGTCGAGACTATTGAAATTGATTCTTTAGGGGTGGATATTTCTCAGCGCTTGAAGCCAATCGCATACAGCATGCCCAAGAAGGAAAAGAATGGACAAATTTTGGCAACAGTCTCGGAATTGGTCAATAAGCTTCAAACAGAAGCAAAAGTGCTCTAAGAGGAGAATTTCATGCGTGCTTTAGTGATTGGTGAAGTCAATGCTCTCGGCATCAAACCGACGGTCGCTTCGTTGGTGACTGCCGCGGCAAAAGCAGCCGGGACGGTTGATATTCTTCTGTTAGGCCAGCAACAGACAGCTCAGGATGTCGCCAAATGTTTTCGTGGAGTGGATAAGGTATATGTCAATCCTGATGAAGGCGACAATATCTTGACAGAATCATTGTCAAAGGCGGTAGTGGCATTGGTTAAAGAGCACAGTTACTCTCACGTGTTCTTCGAGGCAAGCTCAATGGGTAAAAGTGTGATGCCTAGGGTTGCCGCTCTTTTGGATGTGGCTCCATTGTCTGATGTGACAGCGGTTATTGATGCGCAGACTTTTATACGTCCCATATTTGCCGGCAGCATTGATGTCACGCTCAAAGATGAAGAGCCTATTGTGGTGGCTAGTATTCGTGCAACTGCGTTTGATCCTTGTGAAAAAGACGGTGCGGCGCAAATCGTAATGAATGCTCCGTTCCCGGAGACGATGAAAACGCGCAAGGTCAGTTTTGAAGCGGTGAAAACGGATCGACCGGCTCTCCAGAGTGCGAGGATCGTTGTGGCCGGAGGCCGCGGGTTGGAAGACGAAGCAGGATTCCAAAAATTAACTCAATTGGCCGATCGTTTAGGAGCGGCGATTGGGGCGACGCGCGCTGTAGTAGATTTGGGCTGGTGTCCCAATGATTGGCAGGTTGGACAGACCGGTAAAATCATTGCGCCGGATTTGTACATCGCATTTGGAATATCGGGAGCCATGCAGCACATTGCGGGCATAAAAGATGCGAAAGTAGTGGTGGCAATAAACAATGATCCTGAAGCTCCCATTTTTGAAGTAGCCGACTACGGATTAGTGATGGATGCTAAAGCGGGCATTGAAGAGTTACTAAAGGAATTGAACTAAATAAAACTTTGGGGGCGTGAGCCCCCGAAGTTTTACTGAAAGTGTGGTAAGAAAACATCAAAGTGGATTTTGGGAAGTGTGAAGTGAGAAAAATTTAGGAATGGGTTGAAAATAATTTTTGGAAAAGGGGTTGAC
>DVMY01000094.1 GCA_018714755.1 Candidatus Aphodousia faecigallinarum
GCCCGGTCAGGTGGTGATCGCGGGTGAAAAGGCTGCGGTCGAAAAGGCTTGTGAATTAGCTAAGGCTCAGGGCGCTAAGCGTGCTTTGGTTTTACCCGTGTCGGCGCCGTTCCATTCCTCCCTTATGAAGCCCGCTAGCATCGCATTAAAAGGCAAACTGGAAGAAACGGCAATGAATGCGCCTCAAATCGATGTCGTGGCTAACGTCGATGTTAAAGTGCATGCTCAAAAAGAAGCCATTATCGATGCGTTGGCTGCTCAAGCGGCTGGCGCTGTTCAATGGGTGAAGACCGTTGAAGCTTTTAAGGCAATGGGTGTCACGCATATAGTTGAGTGCGGTCCGGGACGAGTGCTTGCCGGTCTGATTAAGAGAATTGACAGCTCTATGGTCGTGAAAAATATTAATTCTCAAGAATCGCTTGTCGCTGTGCTTGAAGAAATCAACGCAGCCCAATAATTTCAAATAGGAAAATGAAAATGGCAAATGTATTTACTGCTGACGCCCTCAAAGATCAGGTGGTTTTCGTAACTGGAGCTTCACGCGGAATCGGGGCCGGTATTTTGGATGCGTGCTTGGCTGCCGGAGCGACAGTTATCGGAACGGCTACGAGTGAATCCGGGGCCGCTCGCATTACAGAAAAAATTGCTGAAGCAGGTGGTAAGGGAGAAGGCGTTGTCTTGAATGTGACAGACGCTGAGCAAAGCGAAAAAGTTTTAGCTGACGTGGCTACTAAGTATGGCGCTGTGACTGTTTTGGTCAATAACGCTGGTATCACGCGTGACGGCTTAGCCATGCGCATGAAGGATGAGCAATGGCAGTAAGTGATTGACACGAACCTGACGCCTGCTTTCCGTCTAAGCCGCATTGTCATGCGGGGCATGATGAAGGCTCGTTGCGGCCGCATCATCAATATCGTGAGTGTTGTGGGCTCTATGGGTAACGCGGGTCAAGCCAATTACGCCGCCGCCAAAGCCGGTGTCGCCGGTTTAACACGCGCTCTGGCCCGTGAATTAGCTTCTCGCAATATCACCGTTAACGCCGTGGCCCCCGGTTTTATTGAAACCGATATGACCAAAGCTTTGCCTGAAGACCATCGCCAAGCGCTCATGGCTCAAATTCCTTTGGCACGCTTGGGTCATACGGATGATATCGCCAATGCGGTGTTGTTCTTGGCGTCGCCTGCGGCATCCTATATTACGGGTGTCACCCTCCATGTGAACGGTGGCATGTATATGGTATAGTCTGAACGGATGAGGGTTTTCACCCTCATCTTTTCCTTTCGCTCTGATAAAATAACAAGAAATTAAATTTTCGGCGCGCCTTATTGGTTGCGTCGTTTTGAATTGTCATCAAGGAGACTTATCAAATGAACGACATCGAACAACGTGTCAAGAAGGTTATCGCCGAACAATTGAGCATTAATGAAGCTGATATCAAGAACGAATCCGCTTTCATCGAAGACCTCGGCGCCGATTCTTTGGATACGGTCGAATTGGTTATGGCTTTGGAAGACGCTTTCAAGATTGAAATCCCGGACGATCAACAAGAAAAGTTGCGCACGGTTCAACAAGCGATTGACTACATCCAAGCCAACGCTAAGTAATATTTGCCATCTATAAGATGGATGCCCCGCCTTAAACGCCAAGCAATTGGTTAAGTTTGGGCGGGGTTTTGTTAATGAATTAATTTTTTGGAGAATGTCCATGCGTCGTGTAGTAGTAACGGGGCTCGGCATGGTTTGCCCGATCGGCAATGATGTGAAGACAAGTTGGGAAAACGCTTTGGCCGGTAAAAACGGTATTGGTCCGATTACTCGTTTTGATGCGAGCGGCAGCGGCTGCCAAATCGCTGGCGAAGTGAAAGACTTTAATGTTGAAGAATATCTGCCCGCTAAGGAAGCCCGTCGTTATGACCGTTACGTGCACTATGGTGTAGCTGCCGGCACGCAAGCTATCCGCGATTCCGGTCTTGATCTTGAAAATGAAGATTTGACGCGCATTGGCTGCTCTATCGGTTCCGGCATCGGCGGGTTGTCGATGATCTGTGACAACTACTTGGCTCTTCATGAACGCGGAGCTCGCCGAGTGTCTCCCTTTATGATTCCGGGCACGATCATCAATATGATCTCCGGCCAACTCTCCATTATGTTCGGTCTTAAGGGCCCGAACATTGCTCATGTGACCGCCTGTACAACCGGTCTTCATGGCATTGGCGAAGCCAGTTGGATCATCCGCCGCGGTGACGCTGATGTGATGGTGGCGGGTGGCGCCGATGCGAGTATTTGCCCGGTCGGCATTGCAGGCTTTGACAATATGCACGCTCTGAGCCGTCGTAATGATGATCCTGCTCACGCCTCTCGTCCTTTTGATAAGGACCGTGACGGTTTTGTGATGGGCGAAGGCGCCGGTGTCGTTGTTATTGAAGAATTGGAACACGCCTTAAAGCGCGGCGCGAAGATTTACGCAGAAATCGTGGGCTACGGTTTAACGAGTGACGCGGGTCACATCACGACTCCGAACACTGATGGCCCGAAGCGCTGCATGGAAATGGCCATGGCTCGCGCTGGTATCAAGCCTGAAGACATTGACTATCTGAATGCTCACGGAACGTCCACAAGCGTGGGTGACATCAATGAGACGAAGGCGATTAAAGAAGCTTTCGGAGAAGCGGCTAAGAAGTTGGTTGTGAATTCCACCAAGTCCATGACTGGTCACCTTTTGGGCGGCGCAGGCGGCATTGAATCGGTCTTTACGATTTTGGCCGTCAAAAACCAAGTTTCGCCTCCGACGATCAATATCGTTGAACAAGATCCGGAATGCGATCTTGATTACTGCGCCAATACCGCTCGACCGATGACGATTCGCTATGCGATGAAGAATTCGTTTGGCTTCGGCGGCACAAACGGCACATTGATTTTCAAACGTTGGGAAGAGTAATTTCTGAGTTGGTTTGAATGAATAAGCCCGGGGACTTTGATAAAGCTCTTCGGGCTTTAGCCTTTTTAGTAAGGAGTGATGATGGATATAAAAAAAGACAACCAGATGTACATGCAGGTGGCGATGCTCGCCGCTAAAAGAAGTTACGCCAAGCGGCTACAGGTCGGCTGTGTCATCGTAAAAAATAATTCCATCATTTCGATCGGTTGGAACGGGATGCCGACCGGTTACGACAACTGCTGCGAAATGGAAGTGGACGGCAAGCTGGTGACACGGCCTGAAGTGCAGCACGCAGAATTAAATGCCATTGCAAAGCTTGCCTACAACGGCTATTGCAGCAAAGACGCGGCGATTTTCATCACACACAGCCCCTGCATTCATTGTTCTCTTTTGATTCAAAAGTGCGGCATTTCTCATGTTTACTATCATGAGTTGTATCGAGATGACGCAGGGATTAGATTTCTAAGAAGCGCAGGAGTGGTGGTGGAACAACTCTAGAGAACTATTTTATTTCTTGTCTCCTTTTGCCCACAATTGTGGGCATTTTTGTTTTGATTTGACATCAATCAATAAGAATTTCTGGGGGGGGGGTAAAGTGACGTCGGGTTAGATTCTATTCTAGGGAACACGACATGTTGAAATTCTCTACTTTCCAGACGGCTATCCTAGCCGCGCTACTTTCTCTATCTTCTACCACGTATGCAAAATCTATCAGTAGTTTTGAGATTGGAAACAAAGATGCTACTTTTAATGAAGGATCACTAGAAAATCCCGACTTGACCCAAGCGATT
>DVMY01000095.1 GCA_018714755.1 Candidatus Aphodousia faecigallinarum
AAAAGGTGAATGTGATCGGGTTGAACTTCAAGAGAGAGAACCGGCCATTGACGTTGCTGACAGATCATCTCAATTAACCGTATGGTTTCTGTGGCGATTGAGCCGACCAAAATTGATTTCCGATACTTTGGGCACCAAATCGCATGGTAGGCAGTTTGGTAAACACAATTTCGATCAAATACTACTTCAAGCATAATTTTACACAATCACATGATTGAGTCATTATACAAAAAATCGCCCCAGTGGGGCGAGTGCCAATTCCTCTCGCGATTGAAATCGCAAGTTTCCTTGGCACGACGCTATGAAAGGCGCTTGAGTCTGAGTTGATTGTTAAGTCTTTTAAAAAACGAGTACCATTTCGAGAATCAAAACGACAATAACGACTGTACATCATGATTTTTCTGATTATCACCGTGGCGATGGTGATCACTCTTTTCTTGCTGCGTCGCCGTCAACCTATTGGTATCGCTATTTTAACGGGCGGACTTTTCATTTGGCTATGCACCGATCCGACATTTGGTGAGTTGACAGGCGCGGTCACGCAGATGCTCAGTTTGCCAAGAAATTATGATTTGGTGTTCGCACTTTACTTGGTGATTTGCCTTGAAATTGAATTAAGAAAAAGCGGGTGTTTGGCAGGCATGGTGGAGGCTCTCTCGAGAATGTTCTCCAGCCGCCGTTTCACATTGGCCGTCATGCCGGCTTTTTTGGGACTGCTGCCGTCAATTGGCGGAGCCCGATTCTCAGCTCCCATTGTCGAAGAGGCCGCTAAAGGGTTTGATGCGAAAGCGCAAGACAAAGCAGCCATTAATTTTTGGTTTAGGCATATTTTTGAATTCTCCAGTCCTTTGGTTCCGGGCATGATTTTGGCCTGCGGCATCGCGGGCGTGAAGATTGGGGATTTGATCGTCCATTTGGGATGGTTGACCATCGTGGCTTTCCTCTTAGGTTGGATCGTGATGGTGCGTGGGCTCAAAGAAACGAGTGCAATCAAAAAGGAAATCACGGTTGAAGAGGCCAAACGACACAATTTGGACTTTATTTTGGCTTTGACGCCAGTCATTGCCAATGTGGTCTTGATGGTGGCTTTTGGTCTTCAGGCTTCTGTTTCCATGGTTATCGTGGTTGTCGCGATGATTCCGATTCTGATGGCGTTTAACCGTTATGTGAGCGTCAAGGAGATTTTCATCGGCGCGTTGGACTACAAGATGTTTGCCAACGTGATCTGTATTCTTTTATTTATAGCGCTTTTGGATAAAACAGGCGTGCTTGCTCAGCTTGTTGCCGCTTTTGAAGCTTCGCCCCTGCCGATTCCGGTCATCATCGGAATTTTAAGTTTCATTATTGGTCTTTTAACCGGCATTTCCCAGGGGCACGTGGCGATCATGATGCCGATTGTCGCTGGTCTTTCCATGGGAGACTTGGATTTGGTGGGAGTCGCTATGGTTTTTGGTGTCGCCGGTCAAATGATCACGCCGACTCACTTGTGCCTCACAATCACGGTGGATTACTTTAAGAGTGATTTCTTTAAAACGCTAAAGCCTGTATTGATGGCGCAGATTCCTTTGTCGGTTCTGTTCATAGTGGTGTCTTACTTCACGTGGGGAAGAAGCTTCTTCTGACGCAAGCACCTCCGGGAAAAAGAAGGGCACGCAACAGTTAATGTTCGTGCCCTTAATTCAGTTTGATTGACGGAATTAAATCAGTCAATCTTGTGCGCGTTATGAAGATTGAGTTCCGCCATGATGGTGGCTGAAATTTCTTCAATGGAACGGCTGGTTGAATTAAGCCATTTGATGCCTTCTTTGCGCATCATGTTTTCAGCCGACTCAATTTCCTGACGGCAGTTTTCAAGCGAGGCGTAGCGGCTGCCCGGGCGACGCTCGTTGCGAATTTGAGACAGACGTTCAGGCGAAATGGAAAGACCGAAAAGTTTGTCTCGTTTGTCATGGAGTACTTCCGGGAGTTCGCCGCGCTCAAAATCCTCGGGGATGAGCGGATAGTTGGCGGCCTTCACTCCGAATTGCATGGCTAAAAACAGACTCGTCGGTGTTTTGCCCGAGCGGCTCACGCCCACCAAAATCACGTCGGCTTCATTTAAGCCCTTATTCATTTGGCCGTCGTCATGCGCCAACGTGTAATTGATGGCTTCGATGCGGCGGTTATAGCGCTCCTCATCTTTAATGACGTGGCTGCGTCCCATGGAGTGCGCGGACTTCAGTCCGGTTTCCTGTTCAATTTCTTTAATGAAACTGCGGAAGAACTCAATGCGAAAGCCCTGGCACTTTTCGGTGAAGGTCTTGTGGATGTTGACATCAACGAAAGTGGAGAACACAAGGGGGCGGACGCCAGTGCGAATGTAGGCGTCGTTAATCTTTTGGGCCGCCAGCACCGCCTTTTCTGGCGTGTCAATGAAAGGGATGCGGACCTGATCGTACTGCAGATCGGTAAATTGAGTCAGAACCGAGTGAGCAAGCGTTTCAGCGGTAATAGCCGTGGCGTCTGAAACAATAAAAACAGTGCGTTTTCCGCTTTTATGTGCGGAGCCATCTTTTTCAAGGGTATTGAACATAAAATAGCCTGAGGTTAAAAAATTACCCGAAATGAATCGGTTGTCGCTACAATTCAGATATTCTAACAATCCAATCCTTTTTGGGGGAAGAAAATGCCGCAAGGTCGTTATGTATTTCCGTTTAGCCAACTGCGTATGACCGACGTCGATCGCGTTGGCGGTAAAAACGCCTCTTTGGGTGAATTACTGAGCCAACTGACGAGCGCCGGAATCCGGGTTCCTGACGGTTTCGCCACGACTGCTGAAGCGTTCCGCTTGTTCTTAACAGAAAACAACCTCGAAGAACGCATTAATGATCGTTTGAAAGACCTCAACGTCGAAGATGTGAAAGCTCTTGCGCAGGCCGGTGCCGAAATCCGCAAGATGATTGAAGAAGCACCCTTCCCCGCTGAGTTGGAAAAAGAAATTCGTGAATTCTACGAATGGTTAAAGGACGGCCAAGAAGAAATTAGCGTGGCCGTTCGTTCTTCTGCCACGGCTGAAGACTTGCCTGACGCCTCTTTTGCTGGTCAACAAGAAACGTATTTGAACGTGGTCGGTATTGACCAAGTGTTAAGCCGCATGCGTGAAGTGTTCGCTTCCTTGTACAACGACCGTGCCATCAGCTACCGCGTTCACAAGGGCTTTACGCACTCTGAAGTGGCGCTCTCGGCTGGTGTTCAGCGCATGTGCCGCTCCGACAAGGGCGCAGCCGGCGTGATGTTCACCCTCGATACCGAAAGCGGTTTCGATCAGGTGGTCTTTATCACCGCGAGCTACGGCTTGGGTGAAACCGTGGTTCAAGGCGCTGTGAACCCTGATGAATTCTATGTTCACAAGCCCATGCTTGCCGCCGGTAATTTCCCGATCATCCGCCGCACGTTAGGCAGCAAGTTGATCAAGATGGAATTCGACACCGACGCCAAGAGCGGCCGCAGCGTTCGCACGGTTGATGTGAGCGCCGAAGATCGCCGCCACTTCGCCATCACCGACGACGACGTGATTGAATTGGCCAAGTTTGCCACCATCATTGAAAAGCACTACGGTCGTCCGATGGATATCGAATGGGGTAAGGACGGTATTGACGGCAAGATCTATATTTTGCAAGCTCGTCCAGAAACGGTTAAGAGCCGTCAAAACAACGCCGATGTGCAACAACGCTTTACGTTAAAGAGCAAGGGTCGCGTTTTGGTCACGGGCCGCGCCATCGGTCAAAAGATCGGCATGGGTCCGGTTCGCATTGTTGAAGACGCAAGCGAAATGGAACGCGTGCAGGCCGGAGACGTTTTGGTCACCGACATGACTGACCCCAACTGGGAACCGGTGATGAAGCGCGCGAGTGCCATTGTCACCAACCGTGGCGGCCGTACTTGCCACGCCGCCATTATCGCCCGTGAATTGGGTATCCCGGCGGTTGTCGGTTGCGGCGATGCCACTGAACGTTTGGCCGAAGACATGGAAGTGACGGTTTCCTGCGCCGAAGGAGACACGGGTAAGATTTACGAAGGCCGTCAGGAAGTTCAAATTGAAGAAGTCAAACGCGGCGCTTTGCCTGAAATCCCCGTGAAGATCATGATGAACGTGGGCAATCCGCAATTGGCCTTTGAATTCCAATCCATCCCGAATAAGGGTGTGGGCTTGGCTCGTTTGGAATTCATCATCAATAACAACATCGGCATTCACCCGAAGGTTGTTTTGGATTATCCGAACGTGGACGGCGAGTTGCGTGACGCGGTTGAACGTTTGAGCGCCGGCTACAAGAGCCCGGTGGATTTCTTCGAAATGAAGATCGCCGAAGGTGTGGCTACCATTGCCGCCGCCTTCTGGCCCAAGAAAGTGATTGTTCGCTTGTCCGACTTCAAGAGCAACGAATATCGCAAGTTGATTGGCGGCGATCGCTACGAACCCGATGAAGAAAACCCCATGTTGGGCTTCCGCGGCGCTTCGCGCTACATCGCCAACAGCTTCGCAGAATGTTTCCGTATGGAATGCCGCGCCATGAAGTTTGTTCGCGACACGATGGGTCTTACCAATGTTGAA
>DVMY01000096.1 GCA_018714755.1 Candidatus Aphodousia faecigallinarum
GATCATCAGCGCTTTTGAAAACGAGAGTGAGGAAAGACGATACTGGGAAATCAAAGGACTGGCCAAAGTCCCCTGTGGCGGCACACATCCCAAAAGAACGGGAGAGCTTGGGAAAATTAAGTTAAAAAGAAAAAATATTGAAAACGGACACGAACGAATCGAGATCATGCTCGACGAAACGTGACTGACGTCATCCAACCGGCGATTTTAGAGGTACTTCTTGATGAGATCGGCGTAAAAGTCAATCGCCTGGGGGTCATCATTGAGACAACTGATTAAATGGAAATTTTCACCGCCTGAGGCGAGAAAATGATCCTTAAGTTCGAGACCGATTTCTTCCAAGCTTTCCAAACAATCAACACTGAAAGACAAACAGGCGACATCAATCCGATTGATTCCCTTTTGCACCAGAGCTTCAACATGAGCCGTTAAATAAGGCTGCAGCCAGTGATCATTTCCGAAGCGAGATTGGTAGGCTATTGAATAATCCGACGAGGTAAGAGATAGGCGCTCGGCAATTTCACGGGCTGTTTGCAAGCACTGCTGTTCATAAGGACTTCCTTTTCGGATGCTTTTAACCGGAATTCCATGAAAGCTCATGACAAGGTGAGAGCCCGGTGTGCGCTCGGCTTGTATTTTGTGAGCGAGAATATCCAAGAAAGCCTTTTTATCAAAATAGGGTCTGATCCAATCCCAGGAAACGCCCTCGGCCTTAAGCGCGTCAATTTCTCTTACCGCGTCCAGCGAGGACTCGGTGGTTTGAGTGGCGTATTGAGCAAACATTGGGAAAAAGACGAAGTTGGAGAACCCCTCTTTCAATAAGCGATCAACCGTCGTCTTAACCGAAGGCGCTCCCACTTTCATGCCCATGGCGACCGTGACTTCATCGGGCAACCGCTCATTAAGCGCTTGCACTATTTTTTGTGTATAGACAAGTAACGGCGAACCGTCAGGCATCCATATTTTCTTGTAACGCTCGGCGCTTTTAGCCGGTCGTGTTCTGAGAATAATGCCCCGAAGAATCGGCTGCCACAGCCACGCGGGCAACTCAATGATTCTCAGATCGGACAAAAAGTCCTTCAGATAGGTGCGCAACGCCGCTTCGGTCGGCGCCGAAGGCGATCCAGTATTGATAAGAACAACGGCGGTTTTATTTGACATCAATTTAGTAGATAAATTTTTTGCGTAGATTAGCATAGAAATTGAGTTAGACTGACGGCTCGAAAAAGAAATTGAACTTATCCTTTGGGATTTTCATACATGCAAACCTCAGCCATTGTCAGTTTTTCCGGTGGTCAAGATTCCACCACCTGTTTATTTTGGTCATTGAAAAATTTCAACCGCGTGGAAACCGTCGGTTTCAATTACGGGCAAAAAAACGAGGTTGAACTTGCCTGTCGGCAACGAATTTTAGAAAAGATCCGTTCCGACTTCCCTCAATTCGCGACTTCCTTAGGATGCGATCTCGTCATTGACGCCTCCACCTTTGGTCAGGTTTCAGAAAGCGCGCTCACGAGTTCAGGCGAAGCCATCAGCTCGGAAGGCAAGCGAGGCCTGCCAAGCTCTTTTGTTCCCGCGCGCAACTTAATGTTCATGACCTATGTGGGAGCCCGCGCCTATATTCGAGACATCCACACCATCATCACTGGCGTCGGTCAAGCCGACTACTCAGGCTATCCTGACTGCCGTCGGGACACGATGGACGCCATGCAAAAAGCCTTAAGTCTCGGAATGGATTGGGAAATTGAAATCGTCACGCCGCTCATGTACCGCAGCAAAGCGCAAACGTGGCAATTAGCCCAAGAAATCGGAGGCGATGAATTGGTGGATTTCATCGTGAAAGAGACGCACACTTGCTACGAAGGCGACCGGGGACACTTTCACGATTGGGGATACGGCTGCGGCCGCTGCCCCGCCTGCCAGCTCCGAGAAAAAGGATACGCGGAATACAAGAACTCGAAAAAATAGAAATCCATTGAAAAAGCCTCCTCGGAGGCTTTTTCAGATCAGAACTTCGCATGAGCGACTAATCGAAGTCTCATATAGCGAATCACGATGCCCGCCAAAAGAGACATCCAGAATTTGCCAAGCACCTGGCCGCCGATGAACTCAATGCTGCCGAAAGCCAAGGATAAGAAGATGGCGCTGTCGATAACAGAACCCGCCAACCCCGCCATCACGACAGAGAAAGCGGGAAAGCGTCTGCGCATCGGTGTGTAAACCGCGAAATCAGCCAATTCAGAAAAACAAAACGCGGCGGCCGAGGCAATCACCAACGAGGGCGAGGCAAAAAGCGCGGAAAGCGCGGTTCCCACCGCGATCGCCAATAAAGAAAATGGCGCGCCTAAAAAGGCTTGAACCGCGTTACGCAGTACAAGAGCGGCCCCGGCGATCATCACCGCAGACGGCGCCATCACACCCGGCCACACTGGAATCAGGCAGGGGCCATTGGGTTCACAAATGAGACCGACATTGACAACGACCCAATTGCTCAACGGGATCGTCAAAATAAAAAGCGTTAATGCAACAAGGCCGCAAAGCGTGTCCTTGTTGAGCCACTTATGCGACATAAGAGCCTCCGTTTATTGACGGAACCGCAGACCCGGTAGCACAAACCGACGCGGCAACGTTTATTTAGAAAGAATGGTGAATTTTATCCCAAATCAGATACTCAAGTCCAAAACCCGAGCCTTGACAAAACAGACTATTGACGTTGAAGGAAGAAGCGGAAAATCCGTTTGGGCAGGTAGTCGATTCTGCCCGGCGGGTTTCCGGTCGGAAAACCGATATGCCCGCCCTCCTCGGGCTGGTCAAGCCAAACATTGTCGGAGACATCTGATAGCGTCGGCAACGCCCACTCGGGCTGGAACGGATCGTTCTTAGCGTTTAAAAGCAGCAGCGGCACTTCAACGTACTTGAGCCAAGGTTTGGCGGAAGCCTTTGTCCAATAATCCATCGCGCTTTTAAAGCCATGCACGGGCGCGGTGTAGAGCGAGTCAAAGTCGTAGAAGTTCGTGCACTTTTTAATCGCTTCCTCATCAACTAATTGCCGCATTTCAGGCAATAACTCACACTTTTTCAGAACCTTGGGAATTAAGGTGTCCAAAAACATTTTCGAGTACAAACGATTAAAACCGAAGCGCAAAAGATTGCTGCCCGCGACCAAATCCATCGGCGCGCCGACAGCGACCGCTGCGGTTAATAATTTTTTAGCCGTCTGCGCCCGCTTGCCGCAAAAAAGCGCCACCTGATTGCCCCCGAGCGAGACGCCGACCGTGTATATCGGCGCCTGGGGATAACGCGAACGAACTGTTTCAAGCACCCACTGCACCTGATCGATGTCACCGGCGTGATACGTTTTGATGCTTCTGTTGAGTTCGCCCGAACAACTTCTGAAAATCGGAACACAGCCTCTCCAGCCTCGAGTCACCGTCTCGTGCATCAAGGCTAGAGCATAGTGGCTTCGGGAGCTCCCCTCCAGTCCATGAAAATGCACAACAATGGGCGCGGCGGGATCGGCCGTCTCAGGCGTTGCCCAATCAACGTCGGTAAAGTCGTTATCAGGCGTTTCCCAACGCTCTCTTCTATAAACCACATGGGGCTTTTTGCAGACTTTAGCCGCAAAAATAGTCTGGATTTGCGCCCCGGCCAACCATCGCGGGGCTTTATAGTCAGGCCTCACCAACGGCATCAGTTATTCTCCACGCGAACACTCGGCATCTTTAGCGACATGTCTTTGGCGGTTTTAGCGATCGCCGCGGCCGCTTTCAGAGCGATTTCCCGATATATTTTGCCCGCGAGTGAATCCGGCGATGAAACCACTGTCGGTGCGCCGGAATCAGCCTCTTCTCGAATCTTGGCATCCAACGGAAGCTGGCCCAGGACATCGACATAGTACGTTTCACTCATGCGCTTTGCGCCGCCCTCGCCAAAAATATGCTCGACATGGCCACACTTCGGACAAACAAAAACCGACATGTTTTCAACCAGACCCAAAATTGGCACATTGACTTTTTGGAACATGCGCAGGCCCTTTTTGGCATCGAGCAGCGCGATATCCTGGGGCGTTGTCACCACGATGGCGCCTGTCACCGGCACCGTTTGAGAAAGCGTCAGTTGAATATCACCCGTTCCGGGCGGCATATCGATGACCAAGTAATCGAGGTCCTTCCAGTTGGTCTGTGTCAAAAGCTGCGTAAGCGCCTGGGCGACCAAGGGACCTCTCCAGATCATGGGTTCATCTGGATCGATCAAAAAGCCGATGGAATTAATTTCTAAACCCAGCGAAACAATCGGGTTCATATTCTGACCGTCATTGGTCATGGGGCGCCCCAAAGCGCCCAACATCATCGGCTGGCTCGGTCCATAGATATCGGCGTCCAAAACACCTACCTTGGCTCCTTCGGCGGCCAAGGCTAAAGCCACGTTAGCGGCCACTGTGCTTTTACCGACCCCGCCCTTGCCGCTGGAAATGGCGATAATATTCTTAACATTGGGGAGCACTTTCAATGTGCGCTGAACCGCATGAGCGACGATTTTTTGCTCTACTTCAACCTTTACATCAATACCAGCTGTCTTCAGGGCTTTTTGAACATTCTCGACAATTTAAGCTTTCACACTTTTAATCGGATAACCCACTTCAACCGTCACCGTTTCCGCGTCATCGCTTACTTTCACCATGCGGGCGGACACGTAATCGGTCTTCATCCAGGGATCAACAACCGAACCCATGACTTTTAATATCGCTTCTTTTTTATCCACTTTTTTCTCCCAAAGATTCTTCAGTCGTATTGTGCGAGTTTTCGGCCGCAAGCTCAAGAGCTGCGGTGAGAATTTCAGATGGCTTTGCTAAAATATTCGCCTCTTACATCTTTTTCCCCGCCAATTTTCGGGACATTTCATTATGCAAAAACGCCAAATATTCGTCACCACCGCACTTCCCTATGCCAACGGGCATTTTCACATCGGCCACATCATGGAATACATCCAGGCTGACATTTGGGTGCGCACTCAACGAATGTATGGTCATACTGTTTGTTTTGTGGGCGCAGACGACACGCACGGCGCCCCGATGATGATC